>NZ_JQJT01000016.1:0-247727 GCF_000745665.1 Burkholderia sp. WP42
TGTGAGACTCTTGATACTTTCGCTTTCTGATCCGAGGATCAGCTCGCTTCCATCAAGCGCCCACACTTATCGGCTGTTAATTTTTAAAGAGCATTTCTGCGAGGAACTTCGTGTTTCTCAGCAGCGCTGCGTTTTCAGCAGCAGAGAAGCGAGATTATGAACCGTCTTTCTTCACTCGTCAACAACTTTTTGAACTGCTTCGTTGTGACGGTGAGGGGTTCAGCTTCGTGTGCACCTGGGTCACTACATCCACCCAACCGCACCGCTTCCCTTCTTCTTCCGCGCCGCGTTTCCGGTAGCGCGAAAGAGGCGTGATTCTATGCAGCTCACGGCAATCGCGCAAGGGGTTTCGTGAAATATATAAAGCCCCGCACGCTACCGCGTGCGGGGCTTTATATACAAACAGTCGAGCAGTCAGCCCGTCCGCGCCTGGCGGGCCACGATTTCCATATAGTGATCAAGGCCCGGCGTGACCTTGCCCTGCTCCTTGGCCCTGTCGTCCCAGCGGCGCAGGCGCAGCGCATCCGCGGCGAACGGGCGCCGCAGGAATGCCGCCGCCTCGTCGTCATCGAAGATGCCGCCCTGCAGCGCGAGGCTGCGCACCGAATCCGCCGACAGGCCGTCGACGTAGCCCGCTTCCGTACGGCACAGGCAGCGCTTTGCGTCGACGTGCAGCCGGATCGGCTCCAGCACCGCGTCGCCGAACAGCGGCCGCAGGAACGGCAGCACGTAATACTGGTGCAGATCGTCGATGCCGCGTGCGCTCGGCGTGTCGCCCTGCCGGTTCAGCAGATGCCCGAGATCGTGGAGGAACGCCGCCGCGATCAGCGCGTCGTCCGCGCCGGCTTCCTCCGCCAGCAAGCCGCACTGCAGCGCATGCTCCAGCTGCGTCACCGGTTCGCCGCTGTACGCGACATGACCGTGCGCGCGATACAGCCCGTCGATCTCGTCCACGGTCAGTGCCATCCGCCTACTCCCACGGCAGCGAGAACGTCTTCAGGTTCGTGAAGCTCTTCATCGCCTCCTGAACGCCTTCCTTGTAGCCGAGCCCCGAATCCTTGATGCCGCCGAACGGCGACAGCTCGATCCGGTAGCCGGGCACCTCCCACACGTTCACTGTGCCCACCTTCAGTTCGTTCACGAACCGCACGACCGCCGCCGTGCTGTCCGTACACACGCCCGACGACAACCCGAACGCCGTGCCGTTGCTGATGCGGATCGCGTCGTCGATCGTGTCGAACGCGATCACCGGCGACACGGGACCGAACGTCTCCTCACGCACGATCGTCATCGACGGATCGACGTCGTCGAGCACGGTCGGTGCATACAGCGCACCGCGCCGAACGTTGCCCGTCAACAGCCGCGCGCCGTGCGCGACGGCTTCTTCGACACGCGCCTCGAACAGGCGCGCCGCCGCGGCGTCGATCACCGTTCCCATCTCGTTCGCGACGTCGAACGGATCGCCGTACTTCCACGCGCGCGTCTTTTCGACGAGCAGCTCGGTGAACGCCGGCGCGATCGAGCGCTGCACCAGGATCCGCTTGACCGCCGTGCAGCGCTGCCCGGAGTTACGGTACGAACCCACCACGGCCAGCGATGCGGCGCGCTCGAGATCCGCATCGTCGAGCACGATCAGCGGATCGTTGCCGCCCAGCTCCAGCACGATGCGCCGGTAGCCGGCCCGGGCCGCGATCGCCTTGCCGATCGACACGCCGCCCGTGAACGTGATCAGCGCTGCGTGCGGATGCGTGACGAGCTCATCGGCGATTTCGCGCGGGTCGCCGGTCAGCACCTGCAGCATCGGCTCCGGCAAGCCGGCTTCGTAAAGCAGATCGGCCAGATAGAACGCCGACAGCGGCACCTTCTCCGACGGCTTCACGATCACGCGGTTGTTGGTGGCGATCGCCGGCGCGATCTTGTGCGCGACCTGGTTCATCGGGTGATTGAACGGCGTGATCGCGACGATCACGCCGTCGAGCGGCTGCCGCTGCGAGAACACGCGACGCGCCTTGCCGTGCGGCGTCAGATCGCACGAGAAGCTCTGCGCGTCGTCGCGCAGCGCCTCGGCGGACGCGAACTTCAGCACGTCGGCGACGCGGCCGATCTCGTAGCGGGAGTCCTGCTTCGACAACCCGGACTCGAGCGTGATGAGGTCGGACGCCTCCTCGCAGCGCGCGCGCAGCAGCGCCGCCGCACGTTCGAGGATCTGCGAGCGCTCGTAGCGCGTGAGCGCGGGCCGATACGCGATCGCGTAGTCGAACGCGGCGCGCACGTCGTCGACGCTCGCCAGCGGCGCGGTCCCGACGCGCGTGCCGGTGTACGGATCGTCGATGTCGAACACGCGGGCGCGCGAGGCGCGCGTGCCGCACCAGCGCAGCGCCTCGGCGCGGAACGCCGGATGATCCTGGCGCGGATGAACGATCATGACGCGATCCGGTTCAGCACGAAATCGAAAACGTCGAAGTTGCGCGGACGGCGCGCCGGGTCGCGCGGCTCGATCCGGCGGTTGAAGATCAGCGGCACTTCCTGCTCGGACACGCCGCCATGCGAGCGCAGCGGCACGGTCAGGCCGGACAGGTCGTGCTCGCGCTCGCGCGTGCCGACGGCCGTGTCGCGGCGCGCGACCACCACGAGATCGCCGATCCGGTCGGCCGGCAGCTCGAAGCGCGCGGCGGCTTCCGCGTTGTCGAGCACGAGCTCGATGCCGTCGAGGTCGCCGATGCGCCACATCGCGTCGGTCCGGTCGACACCCGGCGCGAGGTAGACCGTCGCGAACGAGCCGAGCGCGCCGTGATGCACGACGTACGGGTCGGTGATCGGCAGGATCACGCGCGCGGACTGCGCGCCGAACCAGCGGTCGAACGCGTCCTGCAGATAGACCACGTTCGGACGGCCGGTGGCCGGATCGTGCTTCGCGTTCATCCCGTGGTCGGCCGTGAGCCCGATCGCCCAGCCGAGCGCGTCGAGTTGCGCGAGATAGCGGTCCATCATCGCGTAGAACGCGTTCGCGCCCGCGCTGCCGGGCTCGCACTTGTGCTGCACGTAGTCGGTGGTCGACAGGTACATCAGATCGACCTGCCGCGTCTGCGCCAGCCGCACGCCGGCCGCGAACACGAATTCGGACAGCGCCGCGCTGTATACATCGGGTGACGGCAGGCCGACCCAGTCGAGCACGTCGACGATGCCGTTTTCCGCGAGATTGGCCTGGGCGGCCTTCTCGGCGGAAAAGCAGATGCCGTTCATCCGCCAGCCGAGCAGCCGGCGCAGCTTGTCCTTCGCGGTGACCACGGCCACGCGCGCGCCGGCGTCGGACGCCGCCGCGAGCAGCGTGCCGGCGCGCAGGTAGGACGGATCGTTCATCATCACTTCGGCGCCGCGGCCGCCGTCGGCGGTCGCGTCCCAGAAGTAGTTGCCGCAGATGCCGTGCACCGACGGCGGCACGCCGCAAACGATCGACAGGTTGTTCGGGTTCGTGAAGGTCGGCACGACGCTGTCGGCGCGCCACGCGGTGCCTTCCGCGATCATGCGGCCGAGGAACGGCGCGACGCCGGCCGCCACCGCGCGCTCAAGATAGTCGTACTCGCAGCCGTCGACGCAGACGACGACCGTCGGCTCGACCGGCAGCCGGTAGCGCCGGCCGTTCACGTCGACGTGACGCGCCGCGAGATCGGCCGACAGGTTGCCGGCACGCACGTGCTCACCGGGCAATCGCAAGGAGAATGCGGCGTTCATGATGCAGCCCTCGTGCCGCGCGGCACGCGCGCGGCGATCAGCAGCAGCGCCGCGAGCGACGCGCCGAGCATCAGCAGCGACAGCGCCGATGCGGGAAGGTAATAACCGCGCTCGACCTGGCCGATCACGACGATCGGCACGGTCGCGAAACCGGGCGGATAGACGGTCAGCGTCGCGCCGAGCTCGCCGAGCGACAACGCGAAGCCGAGCGCGAGACTCGCGCGCAGCGCCGGCACGAGCTGCGGCAGCAGCACGCGGCGCAGCACCATCGCGGGCGGCGCGCCGAGGCTCGCCGCGGCTTCGCGCAGCACGGTCAACTCGGGGCGCAGCGCGGCGGCCGCGCAGCGATAGCAGAACGGCAGAATCAGCGCGAGCTGCACCAGCACGACGATCGCGGCGGAGCTCGACAGGTCGAGCGGCTTCTGGTGGTACGCAATCAGCACCGCGAGCCCGAGCACGACGCTCGGCACGCCGTTCGGCACCATCACGAGCGCGTCGACGACGGCGCCGACGCCGCGTCGGTCGCGCCCTTGGAGCGCGAGCGCGAGCCATAGGCCGACGATCGTGCCGAGTGCGGCCACGCCGAAGCCGATTTCGAGGCTCGTCAGCAGCGCGTCGTATTCCGGCGCGCCGAGCCGTTCGAACCAGCGCAGGCTGTAGCCGGCCGGCAGGATCGTACCCGACCACCGCGTCGCCACGCTCGACAGCGCGACGACGACGACCGGCAGCACGAACAGCCAGAAGCACGCGAACGCGGCCAGCGCGAGCGCCGCGCGCGATGCATGCTTGAGCAGCGTGTCGCTCCAGTCGGTCCGGCGGCGCGGCACCGCTTGCCCGATACGGAATTCAGCGGACATCGTTTCCTCCCGTCGCACGCCGGTTCACCCGGCGATAAACCGCATAGAGCGCGAGCGACAGCGCGAGCATCACGACCGCGCCGGCCGACGCGGTCGGCAAATCGAGATCGACGGTCGCGCTGCTGTAGATGGCGACCGGCAGCGTCACCAGGCGCGCGCTGCCGAGCACGAGCAGAATCCCGAACTCGTTCAGCGTGAGCAGGAAGCACAGCACGGTGCCGGCCGCGATGCCCGGCCATGCGATCGGCAGCACGACGCGGCGCGCGAGCATCGTGCCGGACGCGCCGAGGCTGCGCGCGGCTTCGACGAGCCGCAGGTCGAGCGTCGCGAACGACGCGAGCGTCGGCCGCACGACGAACGGCGTGTAGAACACGGTCTGCGCGAGGATCACGCCGCCGATGCCGAACAGAAAATCGAGCGGCGGTTGCTCGAGATGGAACAGCTGCTGCAACGCGACGCCGATCGAGCCTTGCGAGCCGTACAGGAAGATCAGCGTGAACGCGACGAGGAACGACGGGAACGCGACGTACAGTTCGAGGAAGCGCGTGACGAGCGACGCGCCCGGGAACGGCCTGAAGAACAACAGCGCGGCCAGCAGCACGCCGAGCACCGACGCGGTGCCGGCGCTCGCGAACAGCACGCCGACGGTCGTCAGCAGCACGTTGCGCATCTCGGGATTGCCGAAGAAGGCGCGATACGCGGCAAGGCTCGGGCCGTGATCGCCGGAGACGCTCAGCAGCACGAGGCGCGCCAGCGGATAGACGACGAGCGGGCCGAGCACGACGGTCGCGAGCGCGACGAGGTGCAGGTCGCCCAGGCGCTTGCGGCGCCGCGCAACGGCCGCATGCGCGGCGGCCGACGCGCGCACCTGCGGCGGCAGCGCGGCTTCAGGGCTCGATAAGGACGACATCGTCTGCCTCGCAATGCAGGGACACGCGCGCGCCACGTGCCGGGGCCGCGCCGCGGCCGCGCTGCATCGTCACGCGCACGGGTTCGTCGGGCACCGCGTCGAGCACGACCGCGATCGACAGGTCCGCGCCCTGCCATTCGACCGACGACACCGTGCCGTGCAATCCGCCCGCCGCGAGCGGCATCACGGTCAGCCGCTCGGGCCGCACGCATGCGACCTTGTCGCGCACGTCGTGGCGCGGGTCGCCGAGCGGGAAGATCACGTGCGGCGGCAACAGGTTGGCCGGCCCGAGATAGCGCGCGACATAGCCGTCGCGCGGCGCGTCGTACAACTGCTGCGGCGTGCCGAGCTGCGCGATCCGGCCGTCGCGCAGCAGCAGCGCACGGTCGGACAGCACGAGCGCGTCGTCGCGGTCGTGCGTCACGCAGACGACCGTCAGGTTCGGCAAGCGCTCGTGCAGCGCCTTGAGCTCGCTGCGCACCGAGGCCCGCAGGTTCGCGTCGAGCGCCGACAGCGGCTCGTCGAGCAGCAGCACGTCGGGCTCGATCACGAGCGCGCGGGCGAGCGCGACGCGCTGCTGCATCCCGCCCGACAGCTGCGCGGGCAGGTGATGCCCGGCGTCGCCGAGTTGCACGAGCTTGAGCGCGTCGGCGACGCGGCGCGTCACCTCCGACGACGCCATGCGGCGCGCGCGCAGCCCGAATGCGACGTTCTCGAACACCGACAGATGCGGGAACAGCGCGTAATTCTGGAACAACAGACCGAGATTGCGCTTGTGCGGCGGCGCATGGGTCAGGTCGCGCCCGGCGACGCTCAGCGTGCCGGTCAGCCCGTCGGCCTTCACGAACCCGGCGATGAAGCGCAGCAGCGTGGTCTTGCCGCAGCCGCTCTTGCCCAGCACGGTCAGGAATTCTCCGGCGCCGATCGACAGCGACAGATCTTCCAGCACCGTGCGCGCGCCGTAGCGCACGCTCAGATGCTCGATCAGCACGCCACCCGGCGCGCCGGCGCGCAGCGTCGCACGCGGCTCGGCGGCGCCGAACGCGCCGGGATGGGTCAGGGTGGTGTCCACCGGGTTCATCCTCTCGGTCACGAATACGGGCGGCGTGCGTGCATCACTTCGGCTTGACGACGTCGACCGGCTTGCCGGAGCTGCCGATCACGTCCTTCTTCCAGCGCTCGATCCACACCGGCTTCTTCGCCATCACCTGGTTCCAGTCGACCGGGATCAGCTTGACGCCCGCGATCGCCTTCCTGACCGCGTCGCCGTTCTTGCCGGCCAGCGGCACGTCGGTACGGCCGGGGATGCCGTACATGTCCGGCACCTTCGCTTGCACGTCAGTCGACATCAGGTAGTCGATCAGCTTCTTGCCCGCGTCCTGGTTCGGGCCGCTCTTGATCAGGCCGATGCCGTACGGCAGCTGGAACGTGGTCGGCTGGTCGCCTTCCTTGGCGGCCAGGAAGATCGGCTTGACCGACAGCGCGCCGTGCTCGGCATCGTCGAGGTCCATCTGCAGGTCGCCGTTCGCGACGCTGATCTCGTTGCGCGACAGCAGCACGTTCAGATAGCCCGTGCCCTTGGTGTGGAACTTCACGCTCTGCGACAGCTTCGCGAGATAGTCGAACGCCTTGTCCTCACCCATCAGCGACGTCGTCAGGATCAGCACGGCCATCCCGTCGCCGGCGGTCGCCGGGTTCGAGTATGCGACCTTGCCGGCATAGCTCGGCGACAGCAGATCGGCGAACGTCTTCGGCTGGTTCTTCACGACGTCCGGGTTGATCGCGAACGAGAAGTAGTTGTTCACGAACGTCGCCCACGTGCCGTCCTCCGCCTTCGCGATCGCCGGCACGTTCTTGTAGTTGACGCTCTGGTACGGCTGCAGCAGGCCCATCTGGCCGGCCTGCTGGATGAACGGCGGCAACGTGACGATCACGTCCGCCTTCGGCGAGTTCTTCTCGATGTTCGCGCGGTTGACGACCTCGCCGCTGCCCGCCGTCACGATGTTGACCCGCACGCCTTCCTTCTTCTCGAACGCCGGCAGTACGTCGCGATAGAGGTTCTCGAGACCGTCCGCCGTATACAGCACGACCGCGTTCGCCGCATGCGCGGGCAGCGCCGCGCCTTGCAGCAGCCCGGCCGCGCACGCGGCCAGTGCGAGCTTGCGGAACGCGCCGGCAGCGGCGCGCGAGGAATTCTGCAGTGTCATCTCACTTCTCCGTAGGCGGAACACCAAACGGCCGGGGGACGATCCGGCTCCTTTTAGTCGACGCCGCCCGACAGCCGGCCTGCGTCGCTGCCGCGCTGCGTGGGATGGCGCGGCAAGCGAAGCATCACAGCGTTCGATGACAACCCCGTGACGACTGCCGCGAATTCCACAAAATGACATATTTTGCCAATATCCTGCAACTTGCCCCGACTTGCCATCCAGGCATTTCGTCCGATCCTTGCCGAGAATCCACCATGTCCGATCCGATCCTGCTCACGCCCGGTCCGCTCACCACGTCCGCCACGACACGCCACGCGATGCAACACGACTGGGGCTCGTGGGACGCCGCCTTCAACCGGCTGACGGCCGGCGTCTGCGCGGACTTGCTGGCGATCGCGGGCGGCGGCGACGCGTACGCGTGCGTGCCGCTGCAAGGCAGCGGCACGTTCGCGGTCGAAGCCGCGCTCGGCACGCTGGTGCCACGCGACGGCGTGGTGCTGGTGCCGCACAACGGCGCGTATTGCGCGCGCATCCTGACGATCCTCGGCCGGCTCGGCATCGACGCGATCGCGCTGCCGTTCGGCGAGGATGCGACCGTCGACGCGGCGGCGGTCGAAGCGGCGTTCGCGCGCGAGCCGCGCATCACGCATGTCGCGCTGGTGCATCTGGAAACGAGCGCCGGCATCCTGAATCCGCTCGACGCGATCGCGCATCTGTGCCGGCGGCACGGCAAGCGGCTGATCGTCGATGCGATGAGTTCGTTCGGCGCGCTGCCGATCGCGCTGGCCGACAGCGGGATCGACGCGTTGATCTCGGCAAGCGGCAAATGCCTGGAAGGCGTGCCGGGGATGGGCTTCGCGATCGTGCGGCGCGACGCGCTCGACGCATGCGCGGGCAATGCGCGGTCGCTGGCGCTCGATCTGCACGACCAGTACCGCTACCTGCACCAGACGGGCCAGTGGCGCTTCACGCCGCCGACCCACGTCGTCGCCGCGCTGCGCGCCGCGCTCGATCAGTATCTGGCCGAAGGCGGCCAGCCGGCGCGCGGCGCGCGCTATGCGGACAACTGCCGCACGCTGGTCGAAGCGATGCGCGCGCTCGGCTTCCGGCCGTTTCTCGATCCGAGCGTGCAGGCGCCCGTGATCGTCACGTTCCATGCGCCCGACCATCCCGCCTACGATTTCGGCCGCTTCTACGACGCGGTGCGCGACACGGGCTTCGTTTTGTATCCGGGCAAGCTGACGCAGGTGGACACGTTTCGCGTCGGCTGCATCGGCGCGATCGACGCCGGCGACATGCGCCGGGCGGTCGCGGCGATCGCGCGCGCCGTCGAGTCGCTCGGCATCGCGATGCAGCGCGCGTAGCGCGGGCGCACCGATGGCGCGCCAAATAAAAAACCCGGCGGCCGAAGGGACCGCCGGGCGAATGCACCGTGGGTGCGTGGAGCCGATGCTTACAGTTCGATCCGCTTGATGTCGCCGACGACGAAGATGTACGACAGCGCGCCGATCAGCGCGATCACGCCGATGAACACCAGCGCGCCGACGAACGAACCGGTCGATGCGACGATGAAGCCGACCACGAGCGGCGTGACGATCCCGGCCAGGTTCGCCGCGAAATTGAAGATGCCGCCCGTCACGCCGAGCAGGCCGTCCGGGGCGATGTCGGACACGAGCGTCCAGCCGAGCGCCGCCATGCCCTGCGCGAAGAACGCCACCGACATGATCGCGATCACCGCTTCGTTGCTCTTCACGTAGTTCGCGAGAATGATCGTCGAGGCGAGCAGCAGGCCGGCGATGATCGGCAGCTTGCGCGCGAGGTTCGCCGACTTGCCGCGGCGCAGCAGCCAGTCGGAGAAGATGCCGCCGAACATCACGCCGACCGACGCCGCGATGAACGGCATCACCGCGAAGAAACCGATCTTCAGCCAGCCCATGTGGCGTTCGGTCGCCAGATAGGTCGGGAACCAGGTGAGGAAGAACACGAGCGTCGAGTTGCCGGCGAACTGGCCGAGGCAGATGCCCGCGAGCTGGCGCTTCTTCAGCAGCCGGCCGGCCATCGCCCAGCTGAACCGCGTCTGCGCCGGCTTGCCGCCGTCCTTGCGGACGCCGTGCACGAGGCCGCCGCCCGCCTCGATGTACGAGAGTTCCTCGGAATTCGCGCCCGGATGGTTGCGCGGCTCGTGATAGAGCTTCCACCAGACCAGCCCGAACACGATCCCGACCGCGCCGACGACCCAGAACAGCGAGCGCCAGCCGAACGCGCCCATCAGCGCGAACAGCACCGGGCTGAAGAACGCGAGGCCGATGTATTCGCCGACCGTATAGGTGCCGGTCGCCATTGCGCGCTCGCTCTGCGGGAACCAGGTCGCGACGACGCGACTATTGGTCGGAAAACACGGCGCTTCGGTCACGCCGAGGCCGAGCCGGCACGCGAGCAGCGTCGCGACGCCCGGCACGAAGCCCTGCAGCAGCGTGCAGAACGACCACAGCGTCATCGACCAGTAATAGGTGATCTTGCTGCCGAAGCGGTCGAGAAACAGACCGCCCGGCACCTGCATCGCGACGTAGGTCCACGAGAACGCGGAGAACATGATGCCCATGACGGCCGCGTTGATGCCGAGCTCCTTCGTCAACTGCGGCGCGGCGACCCCGAGCACGGTGCGGTCGAGATAGTTGATCATCGTGCCGATCGCGAGCAGCGCGAGGATCTTGTAGCGCGCCGACGTCCGCCGGACCGTACCGGCCGCCTGCGCGGACGACGCGCTCGTGTGGGTGCTGTGCTGCATGGTTGTCTCCTGGTTTCTTTTTTCGTGCTGCTAAGTCGAAGGGTCAGCGCGCGACGAGCGACTGAAAGTGCTCGAACATCCGCTCGTCGTCGGGCGTGCGGCCGGTGAACAGCTCGAACGCGTCGACGGCCTGGTACACGGCCATCCCGCCGCCCGGCAGCGTCGCGCAGCCGGCCGCCCGCGCCGCGCGGATCAGCTCGGTTTCGAGCGGGAAATAGACGATGTCTGCCACCCACATGCCCGCGTGGAGCAGTTCGGCCGGCAGCGGCAGGCCCGGATGCTTGGCCATCCCGGTGGGCGTCGCGTGGATCAGGCCCGTCGCGGCGCGCATCGCGGCCGCGAGATCGTCGCCGGCCGCGACCCGCGCGGCCGGGAAGCGCTGCTGCAGCTCGCCCGCGAGCGCGATGGCACGCGCGCCGTCGACGTCGAAGATCGTCAGTTCGGCGGCGCCCATCTGCAGCGCCGCATGCGCGACGGCCGCACCCGCACCGCCCGCGCCCAGCTGCACGACGCGTGCGAGCGACGCGTCCGGCAGCCCGCGCCGGAACGATCGCGCAAAGCCCGACCAGTCGGTGTTGTGGCCGATCCGCTTGCCGTCCTTGAACAGCACGGTGTTCACCGCGCCGAGGGCGCGCGCGTCGTCCGACAACGCATCCAGATGCTCGATCACGCGCTGCTTGCACGGGTGCGTGATGTTCAGCCCGTTGTAGCCCATCTGCTGCGCGGCATCGAGCAGTTGCGGCAGCGCGTCGGCATTCACGCCGAGCGCGTCGAGATCGATGCGCCTGTATACATAGCCGTATCCCTGGCGGAAGCCTTCTTCCTCGTGCATCGCGGGCGACAGCGAACCGCCGATGCCCTGGCCGATCAGACCGATCAGAAACGATGGGCGGCTCATCGGGCGACTCCCTGCGCAAAAAGGGTCGCCAGGCGCTGCAGCGCGAACAGGTAGCCTTCGGTGCCACAGCCGCAGATCACCGCTTCGGCGACGGCCGACACGTACGAATGGTGACGGAACGCCTCGCGGCGATGCACGTTGGAAATATGTACCTCGATCACCGGCTTCGCGATCGCCGACAGCGCATCGGCCAGCGCGACCGACGTGTGCGTGTAACCCGCCGGGTTGATGACGATGCCGTGCGTGTCGTGACGCGCGGCGTGCAGCCAGTCGATCAGCTGATGTTCGGCGTTGGACTGACGGAACTCGAGTTCCAGCCCGAGCCGGTCGGCCGCGGTGCGGCACCGCTGCTCGACGTCGGCCAGGGTTTCCGCGCCATAGATATGGGGCTCGCGGGTGCCCAGCAGATTCAGGTTCGGGCCGTTCAGCACCAGCACCTTGTGCTTGCTCATGTCGGTTTTGCTCCAGGAACGGGCGGGCCGCTGATCGGGTCCCGCCTCTGACGTCAAGATTCGGCGCTAGTGTGCGCTTGCGCAAGCGCAAAGTCTTTGCGGGTTTTCGCTAATTTGTACCAACTAGTTAGTTTGTATAATTTCCGAAACTCCCATAGTAAATTCGGGAAATGGTGTTCGTCGCAAATTCCACGACTGGTTCATCCGGCTCGATGCGACGGGCGCCATGCCCGCCCTTCCGCAGGACTCGCCCATGCAGCGCTCGATCGCCACCGTGTCACTGTCCGGCACGCTTGCCGAGAAGCTCACCGCCATCCAGGCCGCAGGCTTCGACGGTGTCGAGATCTTCGAGAACGACCTCGTCTACTTCGATGGATCGCCCGCCGACGTGCGGCGCATGGCCGCCGATCTCGGGCTCGACATCGTGCTGTTCCAGCCCTTTCGCGACTTCGAGGGCGTGAGCCCGGCTCAGCTCGCGCGCAACCTCGACCGCATCCGCCGCAAGTTCGACGTGATGCACGCGCTCGGCACCGACCGCATCCTGGTATGCAGCAACGTGTCGCCCGACACGATCGCGGACGACGCGCTGCTGGTCGACCAGCTCGGCGCGCTCGCCGAGGCCGCGCGCGCGGCCGGCGTGGTCGCCGCGTACGAGGCGCTCGCCTGGGGCCGCGTCGTGAAACGCTACGGCCACGCGTGGCAGCTCGTGAACGCGGTGAACAGCCCGCACCTCGGCCTCGCGCTCGACAGCTTCCACACGCTGTCGCTCGACGATTGTCCGGACGCGATCGCCGCCATCCCCGGCGAGCGGATCGCCTTCGTGCAGATCGCCGATGCGCCGAAGCTCGCGATGGACGTGCTCGAATGGAGCCGCCACTACCGGTCGTTCCCCGGCCAGGGCGACTTCGACCTCGCCCGCTTCACCGCGCGCGTGATCGAGTCCGGCTATACGGGCCCGCTGTCGCTCGAAATCTTCAACGACGGCTTTCGCGCCGCGCCGACCGCGATCACGGCCGCCGACGGCCACCGTTCGCTGCTCTATCTGGAAGACCTGACGCGCACGCGGCTCGCGCAGGAAGGGCACGCGCCGGCTGCCGGCCAGCCGCTGTTCGCGCCGCCGGCGCCGCCCGCGCACGTCGGCTTCCAGTTCATCGAATTCGCGGTCGACGCGCAGGCGGCCGCGACCCTCGGCGACTGGCTCGGCCGGATGCGGTTCCGCCTCGCGGGCCGCCACCGCTCGAAGGACGTCACGCTGTTCCAGCACGGCGCGGCGTCGATCGTGCTGAACGCCGAGCACGACTCGTTCGCGGATGCGTTCTTCCAGCAGCACGGGTTGTCGCTGTGCGCATCGGCGTTTCGCGTCGACGATGCGAAAGTGGCGTTCGAACGCGCGGCCGGGTTCGGCTATGCGCCGTTCTCCGGGCGCGTCGGCCCGAACGAGCGCGTGCTGCCCAGCGTGCAGGCGCCGGACGGCAGCCTCGAGTATTTCGTCGACGAGGCGCCGAACGCGCCGACGCTCTACGAGTCGGACTTCCTGCTGACCGACATCGACGGCCCGACCGAGGTCGGCCCGCTGACGGGCATCGACCACGTGTGCCTCGCGCTGCCGGCCGACGCGCTCGATACGTGGATCCTGTTCTTCAAGACCGCGTTCGGCTTCGAAGCGGAGCGCAGTTGGCTGGTGCCCGATCCGTACGGGCTGATGCGCAGCCGCGCGGTGCGCAGCGCCGACGGCTCGGTGCGGATCGCGCTGAATGCGTCGCTCGACCGTCATACGGCCGTGGCCGAATCGCTCGACCGCTATCACGGCACGGGGCTGAACCACGTCGCGTTCCGGACCGACGACATCGTCAAGACGATCGCCGCGTTCGCGGCCGACGGCGTGCCGTTCCTGCGGATTCCGCCCAACTATTACGACGATCTCGCCGCGCGCTACGCGCTGCCCGACGCGCTGATCGACACGCTGAGCGCTCACCATCTGCTGTACGACCGCGACGAGCACGGCGGCGAATTCCTGCATGCGTATACCGAGCTGGTCGACAACCGCTTCTCGTTCGAGATCGTCGAGCGGCGCGGCGGCTACGACGGCTACGGCGCGGCCAATGCGGCCGTGCGGCTGGCCGCGCAGGCCCAGCGCCGGAAATAGCGAAGCGGCGAGATTCCGGCTCGGCGCCGGATCGCATGATCGCCAGCGTGCCGCTGTGGCACGGCATACCACGGCCCGGCTCGGCGGCGCGGACTCATCTATGTGAGCAATACGGCGGCGGACGCCCGTCCGGCAAGGCCCGAACGCGCGCGCCCGGCGGCCGGCACACGGCGGCCGTTACGTCCAGTAACGGATGCGGCATCGCAGCATGAGCGGCCCGGCGGCAGTTTTAATAATCGCTTAAGTCTTCGACGGCACCATCCGCAACCAGTTACCCGATGGTCATCTCGAATAGGAGGACAGCGATGAGCGCCGTAGATGCACCCGCCGGCCGCCCGGCCGCCCCACCTGCGAAAAAGACGATGCTGCGCCGCTTGCTCAGCCATCACGAAATCGCGACGCTGCTCGTGCTGCTGCATGCGCCGATCGGCGCGAACGCGAAACCCGAATTGCCGGCGCTGCAGGAGGCTGGCCTCGTCGAGATGGTCAAGCTCGATCCCGATACCGCGCCGAGCTTCCGGTTGACCGAGGACGGCACGGCCGTCCTGAAAGGGCTTGGCTACCGCTGAGCCGTCAGCTTCCCCTTCCCCCACCCGCCCCACGCCCGTCATTGCGCGCCGCCGCCCCGGCGCGCGCGTCGTTTCAACCGGCGCGTTCCTGCAGCATCAGCCGATATTCGCTCGGCGTCACGCCGACGGTCGCCTTGAACTGGCGCGTGAACGCGCTGTGATCCGTATAACCGCATAGCGCCGCCACGTCGGTCACCTTGTCGTGCGTGACCAGCAACGCGGTGGCGGCTTCGAGCCGCGTCTTCAGCAGCACCTGGCGCGGCGTCAGGTGAAACACCTTGTGGAAGTAACGCTCGAGCTGCGCGACCGACATCCCGGCCATCTGCGCGAGCTGCTTCAGGTTCAGCGGCTGCACGTAATGATCCTGGATGTGCTGCACCACGTCGGCGAGCCGGCTGTAGGCCGGATGCGAACCTTCGTGCGCCTTCAGGTCGCGCGAGATGCCCGCGAGGCCGACCACCTTGCCGGACGCGTCGCGCAGCGGCTCCTTGCAGGTCAGGCACCAGCCCGGCAGCCGGCCCGGATACAGATGCAGCTCGAGCTGATCCATCAACTGCAGGCCGGCATTGATCGTCGCCATGTCCTGCTCGAAATAGGTGCGGCCGAAGCGGCGCGGAAACACCTCGTCGGTCGTCTTGCCGAGCAGGTCGCGCTTGTCCTTGTAGCCGCAGCGCAGCGCCAGCGTTCGGTTGACGAGCGCATAGCGGCCGCTCGCATCCTTCACGAAGAACGCGACGTCGGGCAGCGCGTCGAACACCGGCTCGAGCAGCCGGAAATGCGCGAGCATCGCGCCGAGATCGGCGTTGTCGGGCTGGTAGCGCAACGTATCGGACAGGCTCATGGGCGGTGCGGCAAGCAAGGTCGTCATCCCGGCGTCGGCGAAGGGGGTGGCTGATGGCGTCGATTATAGAAGCGGGCGGTCCGGCGCGGCGCAAGGTTCGCGGTGCGGTGGTTCTCGCGGTGGAGGTGATGGCGAGGGCCGGGGCGCCACGCTTCGCGTCGCGGAACGTTATCGCTACGGGATTGGCGGGTGGAGGGCGTGGGGCGGACTGTCGCCTGTCCGCTTGTCCGCTTGTCCGCTTGTCCGCTTGTCCGCCTGTCCGCCTGCCCGCCTGTCCGCCTGTCCGCCTGTCCGCCTGTCCGCCTGTCCGCCTGTCCGCCTGTCCGCCTGTCCGCCTGTCCGCCTGTCCGCCTGTCCGCCTGTCCGCCTGTCCGCCTGTCCGCCTGTCCGCCTGTCCGCCTGTCCGCCTGTCCGCCTGTCCGCCTGTCGCCCGTCGCCCGTCGCCCGTCGCCCGTCGCCCGTCGCCCGTCGCCCGTCGCCCGTCGCAATTCGCAAATCGCCGGTTGCAGGGAGCTCACAACGCGCCGAGCAGCAGGAGGTTGTACGCGCAACCGCTGCAAGACTCGCAAGGCCCTCATCGGCATCACACATCCCCCGACGCCGCCCCATCGCCACGCCCACCGCCGCCTGCAACCCAAACCCGCCATCCTAGGAACGACGACGTCCCGCGTCTTGGCCCGTCTGCGCATCACCCATGACGATTTCAGCATATATCAGGGTTATCTACGATATGCCGAAATCGTCGCGCGCCACGCATCGAACGCGCAAGACGCGGGAATTTTCACTATCTAGACTTTAATGAACGGTTACGAGACGTCCATCCGCCCCCCGCAGCCCACGCCGATTCCGGCACAGCATGCGCTGCGTGCCGCGCATTCGCATCGCCGTGGCGGCGCGTTCCGCACCACGCAGGGTCGAAACGTCTCGCCCGGCTTACCGCACCGGTCGAAGGGTCGGCCGCGGCCCAACCACGCCATCAAGGGGAAGTGAAAGTGAAGCTGAAGGTATCGCACGTCGCGCTGGCTGCCGCCTGCGCACTGTCGGGCGCCCACGCCCTCGCCGCCGACGTCGTCAAGATCGGTTTCGCCGCGCCGCTGACCGGGCCACAATCGAACTACGGCACCGACATGCAGAAAGGCGTGCAGCTCGCGATCGCCGATTTCAACGCGACGCATCCGACGATCGGCGGCAAGCCGGTGACGTTCCAGCTCGACTCGCAGGACGACCAGGCCGATCCGCGCACCGGCACGACGGTCGCGCAGCGGCTGATCGACGACAACGTCCGCGGGATCATCGGCCATTTCAACTCGGGCACCAGCATTCCGGCGTCCGATCTGTACGATCGCGCGGGCCTGCCGCAGATCTCGATGGCGACGTCGCCGCAGTACACCGCACGCGGCTACAAGACGACCTACCGGCTGCTGACGAGCGACGCGCAGGCGGGCCGCATCGTCGGCACCTATGCGGTGAAGACGCTGCGCTTCAAGCGCATCGCGATCATCGACGACCGCACCGCGTACGGCCAGGGCATCGCCGACGAGTTCGCGAAGGCCGTGCAGGCCGCGGGCGGCACGATCATCAAGCGCGACTTCACGAACGACAAGGCGCTCGATTTCTCCGCGATCCTGACCAACCTGAAGGGCGTCAATCCGGATGCGATCTTCTACGGCGGCGGCGACGCGCAATCGTCGCCGATGATCCGCAAGATGCGCCAGCTCGGCATCAAGGCGGCGTTCGTGACCGGCGAGATGTCGCGTTCGCCGACGTTCCTGAAGGTCGGCGGCGAAGCGGCCGAAGGCGCGATCGTCTACATGGGCGGGCTGCCGAAGGAGAAGATGCCGGGCTTCGCCAGCTACGCGTCGCGCTACAAGGCGCGCTTCAACGAGGACGTGATCACCTATTCGCCTTACTCGTACGACGGCACGATCGCGCTGCTCACCGCGATGAAGAACGCCAACTCGACCGATCCGAAGGTCTATACGCCGTATCTCGGCAAGGTGTCGATCAAGGGCGTGTCGGCGCCGAGCATCGCGTACGACGCGAAGGGCGACCTGAAGGACGCGCCGGTGACGATCTACAAGGTCGAGCATGGCGCCTTCAAGCCGGTCGACACGATCGCCGGCAACTGATTCGACGACATCCCCGCCCCCTGTCCCGCGCGGCGCGGCACGCTCCCCCGTGTGCCGCGCCGCGCGCCTTGCGGCGTCACGGCGTCCGAAGCATTCGTCGACACGCGCTCCGCGCACGCATTTCGCGCTCCTGTAGAATCCCCCCACCCGCTTTTGACGCTTCGTCTCCGCCGCACCCCATCCCGGTGCGGCGGCGCGTGCTCCGTGCCCTACCCGGCTTCGCACGCGTTCGACGACGCATGCCGCGCCAAGCCAGTCCATGCCAGTCCATGCCGATAGCGGGCCCTGGAGACGCAGCATCGACAACAACATTCGAAAACCGATCGCCCTGACCATGCAAGCATCTGAATTGAGCGGCGTGCCTCGCGCCGCCGAACGCGCGCTTACGCGCAGCGACTACAAGACCCTCGGCCTCGCCGCACTCGGCGGCGCGCTCGAGTTCTACGACTTCATCATCTTCGTGTTCTTCGCGCCCGCGATCGGACAGCTGTTCTTCCCGCACGACATTCCCGACTGGCTACGCCAGCTGCAGACCTTCGGCATCTTCGCGGCCGGCTATCTCGCGCGCCCGCTCGGCGGCGTGATCATGGCGCACTTCGGCGACCTGTTCGGCCGCAAGCGGATGTTCACGCTGAGCGTGCTGATGATGTCGGTGCCGACGCTGCTGATGGGGCTGCTGCCGACCTACGACACGATCGGCATCCTCGCGCCGGTGTTGCTGCTGCTGTTCCGCGTGCTGCAAGGCGCGGCGGTCGGCGGCGAAGTGCCCGGCGCATGGGTGTTCGTGTCCGAGCACGTGCCGTCGCGCCACATCGGCTATGCGTGCGGCACGCTGACCGCGGGCCTCACCGCCGGCATCCTGCTCGGCTCGCTGGTCGCGGCGGCCATCAACAGCCGCTACTCGGGCGCCGAAGTGACCGCGTTCGCGTGGCGCATTCCGTTCCTGCTCGGCGGCGTGTTCGGCCTGTTCTCCGTATACCTGCGCCGCTGGCTGCACGAAACGCCGGTGTTCGCGGAGATGAAGGCGAAGAAGGCGCTCGCGGCCGAGATTCCGCTGAAAGCCGTGCTGCGCGACCACGGCCGCGCGGTGATCGTGTCGATGCTGCTCACCTGGATGCTGTCGGCGGCGATCGTCGTCGTGATCCTGATGACGCCCGCGCTGCTGCAGAAGCAGTTCCATCTGGCGCCCGCGACCACGCTGTTCGCGAACAGCATCGCGACGCTGTGCCTGACGGCCGGCTGCATCACCGCCGGCTCGCTCGCGGGCTGGATCGGCGCGAAGCGCGTGCTCGGCATCGGCGGCCTCGTGCTCGCCGCGTGCTACTACCTGCTGTTCGCGCAGGTCGCCGCCGACGCGTCGACGCTGCCGCTGTACTACGGGATCGCCGGCTTCACGGTCGGCACGATCGGCGCGGTGCCGTTCGTGATGGTGCGCAGCTTTCCCGCGGTCGTGCGCTTCTCGGGCATCTCGTTCTCGTACAACGTCGCGTATGCGATCTTCGGCGGCCTCACGCCGGTGATCGTCTCGTTGATGATGAAGTCGAACCCGCTCGCGCCGGTCGCCTACGTCGCGGCGATCTGCGTGCTCGGCGCGATTGCCGTGCAGTTCTCGAAGGATGCGAAGGAGCTGACGGACGCTCGCTGAGCGCCGCCTGCGCGCCTAGCAGATGAACGAAGGGCCGAATCCCGCGACCTGCGGGATTCGGCCCTTTTGCGTTGTCAGCGCGTGCCGCGCACGTCGGCTGGATCAGTTCCGCTCAGCGCAGCGCGCCGTACGACGAACTCGGCCGGCGCAGCGCGTCGATGCTCGCGCCGCCCGCGCCCGTCACGAACAGCAGCAGAAAGCCGCCGGCGATCGCGACGTTCTTCCAGAAGTGGATCACCATGTCGTGCTGGAGCGTGGCGTTGGTCGCGTCCCAGAAATTGTGCCCGACCATCGCGGTCGCGATCGTGTAGCACGCCATCAGCAACGCGAGCGGCTTCACCTTGTAGCCGACGATCAGCAGCAGGCCGCCGAGCGCCTCGATCGCGACGATCAATGGGCCCGTCACCTGCGTATACGGCACGTTGAGCGCGTGCAGATAGCCGATGAATTCGCCGTAGCCGAGCAGCTTCATCACGCCGCCCCACAGAAACAACGCCGCCAGCGCCAGGCGTGCGAAAAAAATGACGCCGGAATCGACGGAACGCGTCATGCCTCTCTCCTCGTATGCAGTTCGGCCGTCCGCACGGGCGCACCCGTGCGGTTCGAACCGCGCGGCCGAGCGGGGCCGGCGGCAAATGGGCCAGCATAGAGGGTCTTGTGGCCGTGTCCAAGAAAAAGGTTGTAGCAAATCTTTACACTGCAGCCCTTACCGTCGAGGCGGGCACGTCGCTAGCCGGCGTCGCTCAGCAGCACGCCTTTCTTGAAGATGAAGCAGCCGTAGCCGCGCAGCTCGCCGGTGACGATCACCGCGTACGCGCGCTGCGCGCGCTCGTAGAACGCGAAGCGATCGAGGCCCGTGAGCGGCACGGCGCGCGCTTCCGCGCGATCGATCTCGGCCTGCACCTCGCGTTGCACGGGCGGCACCGCGGCCGGATCGCCGACTACTTCCATCCGCCATGCCGGCGTGTCGACGAACGTGTCGAGCGGCAGCACCGACAGCACCGCGCGCGCGACGCGCGCCGAGTCGGCGCCGTCGATGCGCAGCGCGCGGCCGACCACCGTGTGTTCGGCGACGGACTCGGCCGGGAAATTCGCGTCGCAGATCGCCACTTCGTCTCCGTGGCCCATCGCGCGCAGCGCGTGCAGGATGTCGGCGTGCAGCAGCGGATCGAGATTCTTCAACATGTGAGCAAGTCTCCGGGATCAGGAACGAACCGCATAACGTTACCCGATCCCGGGCGCCGCGGGCGACGCGTCATGCATGTCAGGCCGCCGCGCGGCGGCGCGATGACGACGTGACGACGGGGGCGCGAAGGCGCCCGCTTCGGCCGCAGCAAGCCACCGCGCGCGCGTCAGGTCACCGGCGCCGGATTGAACAGCGTCAGCGCGTTCGCGAGCTTCCACTGCTCGGCCCATGTGCGCCGCTTGCCGCTCGCGACGTCGAGCATCAGCCGGAACAGCTCCCAGCCGACGTCCTCGATCGACGCCGCACCGGTCGCGATCTGGCCGGCGTCGAGATCCATCAGGTCGTGCCAGCGGCGCGCGAGATCGCTGCGCGTCGCGACCTTGATCACCGGCACCTGCGCAAGCCCGTACGGCGTGCCGCGCCCGGTCGTGAACACGTGCAGGTTCATCCCGGCCGCGAGCTGCAGCGTGCCGCAGATGAAGTCGCTCGCGGGCGTCGCCGCGTACAGCAGCCCCTTCTGCCGCGCCCGCTCGCCCGGCCGCACGACGCCGGCGATCGGCGCGCTGCCGGACTTCACGATCGAGCCCATCGCCTTCTCGACGATGTTCGACAGGCCGCCCTTCTTGTTGCCGGGCGTCGTGTTCGCGCTGCGGTCGACGCGGCCGCGCTCCAGGTAACGGTCGTACCAGTCCATCTCGCGGATGATCTCGCGCGCCACCTCTTGGTTGGCCGCGCGCGACGTCAGCTGCGCGACGCCGTCGCGCACTTCGGTGACTTCCGAGAACATGATCGTCGCGCCCGCGCGCACCAGCAGGTCCGCCGCGAAGCCGACCGCCGGATTCGCCGTCAGGCCGGAGAACGCGTCGCTGCCGCCGCATTGCACGCCGACGACGAGATCCGACGCCGGGCAGGTTTCGCGGCGGCGGCGGTTCAGCCGTTCGAGGTGCGCTTCGGCCATCGTCATGATCGAGTCGATCATCGACTCGAAGCCGACGTGCCCGGCGTCCTGCAGACACACGACGCCGCCGTTGCCGGCCGCGCCGTCGGCCGTGACGGGGATCGCGCCCGGCGGCAGCAGACGCTCGGGCTGGAGCTTCTCGCAGCCGAGGCTCACGGTCATCACTTCGCCGCCGAAGTTCGGGTTCAGGCTGATGTTGCGCAGCGTGCGGATCGGGATGTCCGCGTCGGGCGCGTCGATCGCGACGCCGCAGCCGTACGTGTGCTCGAGCCCGACCACGTCGTCGACGTGCGGGTAGCGCGGCAGCAGTTCGGCCTTGATCCGCTTCACCGCATGCTCGACGACGCCCGACACGCACTGCACGGTCGTCGTGATCGCCAGGATATTGCGCGTGCCGACCGAGCCGTCGGCATTGCGGAAGCCCTCGAACGTATAGCCGTCGAGCGGCGCGAGCGGCGGCGCGGCGCGCGTGGCGAGCGGCAGGTCGTCGAGCCCCGGCGGCTCGGGCATGCGCATCGTGCGCTCGTTCACCCAGCTGCCGCGCGGCAAGTCGGTCAGCGCATAGCCGATCACGACGTTGTAGCGGACGACCGGAGCGCCGGCCGCGAGATCGGTCAGCGCGACCTTGTGCCCTTGCGGTACGCGTTCGCGCAACGTCAGCCCGTCGGCGAACGTCGCGCCCTCGGGCAGGCCGCCGTCGTTGACCACGATCGCGACGTTGTCGTCCGGATGCACGCGAATGTAGAGAGGGGAAGCAGTCATCGGAATTCCTGGGAAGCCACCAATTTAATCGTTAGTCATCATACGACATTCATCGATCCGCCGGGATGTTGCGTAAACCCTTATCCGGATAGACCCTAGCGTTGACAGATCAGCAAACCGCTTGCGCAGTGCATTCGTGCGTTGTACGATGACATACAACGACATCGCCACTACGGCTCGGATGGCGTGCCCGACGAACCCAGCACTCGCGCTAGACGGACGACCCAACCATGACTTCACCGCAAGAACTCAAACAGATCATCTCCCACGGCCTGCTGTCGTTTCCGCTGACGGACTTCGACGAACAACGCAACTTCCGGCCGTCCACCTATGCCGAGCGTCTGGAGTGGCTCGCGCCGTATGGCGCGACCGCGCTGTTCGCCGCGGGCGGCACCGGTGAATTCTTCTCGCTCACGCAGCGCGAGTATTCGGACGTGATTCGCGTCGCGACCGAAACCTGCAAGGGCAAGGTGCCGATCCTGGCCGGCGCCGGCGGCGCGACGCGCGTCGCGATCGAATATGCGCAGGAAGCCGAACGCCTCGGCGCGAGCGGCGTGCTGCTGATGCCGCACTACCTGACCGAAGCGAGCCAGGAAGGCATCGCCGAGCACGTCGAGCAGGTGTGCCGCGCGCTGAAGATCGGCGTCGTGGTGTACAACCGCGCGAATTCGAAGCTCAATGCGGACATGCTCGAGCGCCTGGCCGACCGCTGCCCGAACCTGATCGGCTTCAAGGACGGCGTCGGCGAAATCGAGAGCATGGTCACGATCCGCCGCCGTCTCGGCGACCGCTTCGCGTACCTCGGCGGCCTGCCGACGGCGGAAGTGTACGCAGCCGCGTACAAGGCGCTCGGCGTGCCGGTGTACTCGTCGGCCGTGTTCAACTTCATCCCGAAGACGGCGATGGCGTTCTACGAAGCGATCGCGAAGGACGACCACGCGACGGTCGGCCGCCTGATCGACGAGTTCTTCCTGCCCTACCTGAAGATCCGCAACCGCCGCGCGGGCTATGCGGTGAGCATCGTGAAGGCAGGTGCGAAGCTGGTCGGCCACGACGCCGGCCCGGTGCGCGCACCGCTGATCGATCTCACCGACGACGAAATGGCCGAGCTCGACGTGTTGATCAAGAAGATGGGCCCGCAGTAAGCGCGGCGGGCGGCCGGCGTCGTGCCGGGCGCCGTCGTGAAGCTGCTCGACCGTGTTGCGGCCGGCGCTTGCCGGCCGCTGTCGTTTGGGACGGCGCAGCGTGCGATGAGTCGGCGGCAGCGCTGCCGAATGCGCAGACTCCGCCCGCATGCGCCGCTGCTGCGGCACCCGGCGCGCCCATTCCATCACCGGTTCGAAACCGCCCCGGCGACGACCGACAAAAAGCGGACGCGGCCAGCCGGCCGCGTCCGCTTTTCCGTTCCGGCATGGCGGCCCGCGCATGCGCGCGAGGCCGCGGCCGCGTCACTCCGCCTTGCCGTCCCGCAGACGCGGAATCGCGAGCGGATTGCTTTCCTGCAACCCTTCGGGCAGCAGATCGTCCGGGAAGTCCTGGTAGCACACGGGCCGCAGGAACCGCTCGATCGCGGTCGCGCCGACCGACGTGACGGCCGGATTCGACGTCGCCGGGAACGGGCCGCCGTGCACCATCGCATCGCACACCTCGACGCCGGTCGGATAGCCGTTGACCAGCAGGCGTCCGGCCTTGCGCTCGAGAACCGGCAGCAGGCGGCGCGCGAGCGGCTTGTCGTCGGCGTCGATCTGCAGCGTGGCCGTCAATTGCCCTTCGAGCGCCTCGAGCACGCGCGCGACTTCGTCGAGATCGCGGCAACGCACGACCAGCGACGCCGGCCCGAACACCTCGTGGCTGAACGCCTCCTCGGCGAGGAACGCTTGCGCGGCGACTTCGTACAGTGCGCCGCCCGCCTGGCATTCGGTCTGCGGCGCTTCACCGGCGCCCAGCTCGCGCACGCCGGCCAGTTCGGCCAGCTTGCCGCGGCCGTTGCGATATGCGTCGGCGATGCCGCGCGTCAGCATCACGCCGGCCGGCTTCTTCGCGAGCGCCTGCGCGGCGACGGTTTCGAAGCGGTCGAGATCGGGACCGTCGATCGCGAGCACGAGGCCGGGGTTCGTGCAGAACTGGCCGACGCCGAGCGTCAGCGAGTCGACGAAGCCGGCCGCGATCGCGTCGCCGCGCGCGGCCAGCGCGGCCGGGAACAGCACGACCGGATTGATGCTGCTCATTTCGGCGTAGACGGGGATCGGCTGCGCGCGGGCGTTCGCGAGATGCACGAGCGCCATCCCGCCCTGCCGCGATCCGGTGAAACCGACTGCCTGGATCGCCGGATGGCTGACGAGCTGCGCGCCGATCACGCGGCCGGGGCCGACCAGCAGCGAGAACACGCCGGCCGGCATCCCGCATTTGGCGGCCGCCGCGCGGATCGCGCGACCGACCAGCTCGGACGTGCCGAGATGCGCCTCGTGCGCCTTGACGATCACCGGACAGCCGGCCGCGAGCGCGGACGCCGTATCGCCGCCGGCCACCGAGAACGCGAGCGGGAAGTTGCTCGCGCCGAACACGGCGACCGGCCCGAGCGCGACCTTCTGCAGCCGCAGATCGGAGCGCGGCAGCGGCGTGCGCGCCGGCTGCGCCGGGTCGATCGACGCGGCGAGGAAGCGCCCGTCGCGCACCACGCGCGCGAACAGCCGCAGCTGGCCGACGGTGCGGCCGCGCTCGCCTTGCAAGCGCGCCACGGGCAGACCCGTTTCGGCGTGCGCGCGTTCGATCAGCGCGTCGCCGAGCGCGACGATTTCGTCGGCGATCGCTTCCAGAAACGCCGCACGCGCGGCGAGCGGCTGGGTGCGGTACGCGTCGAACGCGTCGCGCGCCAGCTCGCACGCGCGATCGACGTCGGCCGGCGACGCGACGCCGAACGCCGGCGTGTCGATCTGCGCGCCCTTGGTCGGATCGAATGCGTACAAGGTACCGGCCGAGCCGGCCACCGCGTCGGCGCCGATCAGCATCTCTCCAGTCAGTTGCATGGGTGTGCTCCGTGTTCGTTCGGGAATGGTGCGCTCATTGTATCTCAACAGATACGATGTCTGCTGACGACGCACTACCGATCGCGCCGCCTGCGAAGGCGCGCACGATACACCGCCAGGCCAATCTGGGCCAAGCTATCCGGCCACTTCCCACACTCTGTGACAGTCATCAAAGGGAAAACCCGAGGTTTATGTATTGGGCCGTTCCCCATAAACTCCCGCCGATGTCATACGACGACGTACATTTAAAGTGACCCATCGAACCTCCTCTCGCGATCTCCCCATCGACCTCGCCGGCAGCGCGCGCCGCACCGCCGTGCGCTACTGGATTCTGGCGATGCTGTTCGTCGTCACGACGCTCAACTACGCCGACCGCGCGACGCTGTCGATCACCGGCACGCCGATCCGCAAGGCCTTCGGCATCGATCCGGTGACGATGGGCTACATCTTCTCGGCGTTCAGCTGGGCGTACGTGCTCGCGCAATTGCCGAGCGGCTGGCTGCTCGACCGCTTCGGCGCGCGGCGCGTCTATGCAGCGAGCATCTTCCTGTGGTCGGCGTTCACGCTGCTGCAAAGCACGATCGGTCTGGGCGGCAGCGCGGCGTTCGCGGTGGCCGCGCTGTTCGCGATGCGCTTCGCGGTGGGCATCGCCGAAGCGCCCGCGTTCCCCGCCAACGCGAAGGTCGTCGCGAGCTGGTTCCCGACCGCGGAGCGCGGCACAGCGTCGGCGATCTTCAACGCGGCGCAGTATTTCGCGGCGGTGGTGTTCTCGCCGCTGATGGCGTGGCTCACGCACGCGTACGGCTGGCATCACGTGTATCTGTGGCTCGGCCTCGCCGGCATCGCGCTCGCGTGCCTGTGGCTGCGCGTGATGAAGGATCCGGTGGACCATCCGGCCGTGAACCGCGCGGAACTCGAGCACATCGAGCAAGGCGGCGGCCTCGTACGCACCACGTCGCGCGGCAACGGCACGGCGTCGGGCGGCAACCGCGTCGCCGGCTGGTACTACGTGCGCCAGCTGCTGTCGAACCGGATGCTGCTCGGCGTCTATCTCGGTCAGTACTGCGTGAACGTGCTCACCTATTTCTTCCTCACGTGGTTTCCGATCTACCTCGTGCAGGCGCGCGGGATGTCGCTGCTGAAGGCCGGCTTCATGACGTCGCTGCCGGCGATCTGCGGCTTTCTCGGCGGCGTGCTGGGCGGGATGCTGTCGGACACGCTGATTCGCCGCGGCGTATCGCTGACGCTTGCACGCAAGATTCCGATCGTCGGCGGGATGCTGCTGTCGATGGTCATCATCGGCTGCAATTACGTCGACAGCGAAGCGCTGGTGATCGCGCTGATGGCCGTGTCGTTCTTCGGCAAGGGCATCGGTTCGCTCGGCTGGGCCGTCGTCGCGGACACCGCGCCGAAGGAAGCGATCGGCCTGTCCGGCAGCCTGTTCAACATGTTCGGCAATACGGCCGGCATCGTCGCGCCGATCGCGATCGGCTATCTGGTCGGCGCGAGCGGTTCGTTCAACGGCGCGCTCGTGTTCGTCGGGCTCAATGCGCTCGTCACGGTGCTCAGCTATCTCGTGATCGTGAAGGACATCAAGCGCGTGGAGCTGCGTCATCGCGATGCTTGAGGAGCGGTAGCTCGAGGCGCCGGGCTGGGTGATCGTGGGCTGGTGAGGCGGCGGGGGTTGCTCCGGTTGCGTCGCTCCGGCGCCCGCCGCAGCCCGCGTAGCCCCGACGCTTACCTCGCAGGTAATACCCGGCGCGCGCGGGATTGCCTATCATCGTCCCCATGAACTCGACCGCCGCCCTCCACTCGCTCCCGTCGTCCGCCGGCCGCGCGTCCGGCATCGGCCCGTTGTTGCGCACCTGGCGGCAACGCCGCCGCCTGAGCCAGATGGCGCTCGCGCTGGAAGCCGAGGTGTCCGCGCGGCACCTGAGCTTCGTCGAATCGGGCCGCGCGCAGCCGAGCCGCGACATGGTGCTGCATCTGGCCGAGCGCCTCGACGTTCCGCTGCGCGAACGCAATGCGCTGCTCGTCGCGGCCGGCTACGCGCCGCTGTTTCGCGAGCGACCGTTTTCCGATCCGCAACTGGATGCCGCGCGGCATGCCGTCGAAGCCGTGCTGCGCGGCCACGAGCCGTATCCGGCGCTCGCGGTCGATCGCCACTGGACGCTGCTCGCCGCGAACCGGATGCTCGGCGCGCTGGTCGAGCAAGCCGATCCCGCGCTGCTGCAGCCGCCCGTCAACGTGTTGCGGCTCAGCCTGCATCCGGACGGCCTCGCAGCGCGGATCGTCAACTGGCACGAATGGCGCGCGCACATCCTGCATCGGCTGCAACGGCAGATCGACGCGAGCGGCGACCGCACGCTGCACACGCTGCGCGATGAACTGGCGGCGTATCCGGCGCTGGCCGGCCAGCCCGACGACGCGCCGCCGCGCACCGACTACGCGGACATCGCCGTCCCGCTGCGGCTGCGCACGGCAAGCGGCGACGAGCTGACGTTCTTCAGCACGACGACGGTATTCGGCACGCCGGTCGACGTCACGCTGTCGGAGCTTGCGATCGAGGCGTTTTTCCCGGCGAACCCGCAGACGACCGACGCGATGCGCGCACTGGCCGATACGCTGGCGGCGCAGTGAGCGGGCGGGCCGGCGCGGCTGTGGTCGCGCGGCGCGTCGGTCCCGACATGTGACACGGTGCATCGTGCGCGAACGTCGAGCGGCTGACTTGGTGTGCGGAACGGCCCGCGACAGCGATCACACACGGCGCCCGCGAATCGCGTAACGCATGTTCGTTCACGCGATCGCCTCCCGGCTCGCCGCCACGGCATCGACAACCGGCACACGCGAGCGTCCCCCACCGTCGTCACGTATAGAGCGACGCCTGCGGCAGCTCACCGGTCAGCGCGAACCTCCCGACGTCGCGCAGCCGGTAGTCGAGCGGATCGTGCAGCGTATGCGTGCGCGCGTTGCGCCAGAATCTGTCGAGGCCGAGCGACGCGGCCGTCGCACGCGCGCCGCACGCATCGAACAACGCCTCGCCGTTCGCGAGCGCCGCGCGTTGCGCGACGATCTTCGCGTTCGACACCGCGATCGCCACTTCCGCGCGCTGGTTCGCGCTCAACGCGTCGCGCAGCGTCCACGCGCGCTGCAGGTCGAGAGCCGCGCGATCCGCGAGCGACGCCGCCGCGACCGCCTGCACGTGCATCTCGCCGAAGCGTTGCAGCGTATAAGGATCGTCGCCCGCCTGCGCGACGCCCGCATGTATCCACGGCCGGCCGTGCGTCAGCACGTAATCGCGCGCCTCCGCGAGCGCACCTTGCGCGAGGCCGACGAACAGGTTCGTCAGCACCAGTTGCGACACCAGCGTGCGCAGCGTCGCGTGCGGCGTCGGCGGCGTTTCGGAGCGATGCAGCACCTCGTCCGGCGCGAGCCGCACGCCGTCGAACTGCACGCTGCCGCTATCCGTCTGCCGCTGGCCGATCGGGTCCCAGTCGTCGTTGACGGCGATTCCGTCGCGCGCAGTCGGCACCACGCCGAACACCGGGCGGCCGGTGGCCGGATCGTGCGCGGACACCGTCATCCGCTGCGAGCCGCGCGTGCCCGAACAGAAGCCCTTCACGCCGTCGAGCCGGTAGCCGCCGTCCGGCAACGCGGTTGCAGCGAGCCGCGTGTCGAGCGGATTGACG
The DNA here is from genome assembly GCF_000745665.1 of Burkholderia sp. WP42. Classification (NCBI taxonomy): domain Bacteria; kingdom Pseudomonadati; phylum Pseudomonadota; class Betaproteobacteria; order Burkholderiales; family Burkholderiaceae; genus Burkholderia; species Burkholderia sp. WP42. The sequence goes on from NZ_JQJT01000016.1 coordinate 28,796, forward strand.
GCATTGCCCCACCACCAGCGATGCTCGACCGTGCCGCGCAGATAGCGCTCGCGCTGTGCCGCATTGCCCCACACGTCGACGCTCACCACCTGCAGCGCCTGGAACCCGACCAGATGCGCGAGCGCGCTGTCGACGCGCGCGATCCGCCGGATCGTGTCGTAGACGGCCGGCCATTCGGCCTCCTGCCCGCCGAATTCGCGCGGCACCGCGAGCGTCAGCACGCCCGCGTCGGCAAGCCGCTGCTTCGCATCGGCCGCATGACCGCCGGTGCGGTCGCGCGCGACGGCCGTCTCGCGCAGCGCATCGAGCGCGCGGTCGAGCGCCGCGTCGGCGTGGGCGCGCTCGTCGGTATCCGGCGCGAACGTCGCCGGGCCACGCGGATCGTTCATGCAACGGCTTCCGCAACGATGGTTTCGCGCGCAACGACGTCGCGTGACAGCGGCGTGAGCGCATCGAGCCGGCGCCCGGTCAGCCGCGCCAGGATTTCGCGCCGCCAGTCGTCGTAGATCGCGCGGTACTCGGCGATATCCGCGCCGAACACGTGCGCGGTATGCGCGTACTCGTCGTGCAGATAGCCGTCGAGGCGCGCCTGCGTTTCCTCGTCGGCTGCGATCACGCGGTCGATCAGCGCCTCGCGCTCGGCAGCCGGCAGCGCCGCCAGCTTGTCGAACCACCACTGCACGATCTGCACGCGATGCCACTCCTCGTCGGGCCGGATGCGGTTCTCGCCATGCTCGCGCATCGCGCCGTCGGCGATGCGGCCGGTCTTGCGCTGAATCCACAGCTTCGCGAGGATGTGCAGCTCGTAATGCCATTCGAACGCGAGGAAGCCCGCGACGTCGCGCACCGCGATGTCGCCGATGCGCGCCCAGTGCGCATCGACGAGCCGCGCAACCTCGGCCAGCGGATCGCGGCCGGTCAGCTCGGTCACGCGCTCGCGGCCGATCACCGCGTGCGCGCCGTCGTCGCCGAGCTGGCGCGACAGGATCAGCTGGAAATGCGGATCGTCGCGAAACAGCGTGTCGATCGCCTTCGCGACGACCTGCACGATGAACAGGTCGTGCGACGCCATCTTCGTGTAGTAGTCGGCCACGGCAGCCAGTTCGTCGTCGCCGTGCGGCTCGCGCGGCGGCGTCGCCAGCTTGTCGGGGAAGCCCGGACGATGGCGTCGCGCCACGTCGAGAAACAGCGCTTCCTCGAATTGTCCGTTCCAGTCGCGCGGTGCGCCGATGGGTAAGTTCATGGGTATCGTTCTCTCAGGGTCTTCAATGAAACGAGCGGACGCGCGCGGCGCCGCTCAGGTACGCCGGGCCACGCGCCGCACCAGGCGGTCGCCCGTGAATTGCACGGCCGAAACGAGTGCGATCAGGATCGCGATCACGGTCACCATGACCGTCGTGTCGAAGCGCTGATAGCCGTAGCGGATCGCGAGGTCGCCGAGCCCGCCCGCGCCGACGGCGCCCGCCATCGCGGTCGAGCCGATCAGCGCAACGACGGTGATCGTGAAGCCGCCGAGCATGCCGGGCAGCGCCTCCGGCAGCAGCACGTGCCACACGATGTGGCGGCGTTTCGCGCCCATCGCGAGCGCGGCCTCGATCAGCCCGCGATCGACTTCGCGCAGGCTCACTTCGGCGATCCGCGCGAAGAACGGAATCGCTGCGATCGACAGCGGCACGACGGCCGCCCACACGCCGATCGTCGTGCCGATCAGCACGCGCGTGAACGGCAACAGCGCGACGAGCAGGATGATGAACGGCGTCGAGCGGAACACGTTGACGAGCGCGCCGAGCACCGCGTTAGCGGCGCGCCGTTCGTAGATGCCGCCGGGCGCGGTCGTCACCAGCACCACCGCGAGCGGAATGCCGGCCAGCGCCGCGATCGCGGCCGACGCGGCGACCATCGACAGCGTGTCGCGGATCGCGTCGAGCAGTTCGGGCCACCACAGCTCAAACATAGCCGAGCACCTCCGCGTGGTTCGCGTGCCGGCGCGCGCGTTCGAGCAACGCGGCGACCGTGCGCGGGCCGGCAGGCGGCTCGCCGGGTTCGGCCGCGCGCGGCTGCGCCGCGATCACGAGGCGCCCCTGTGCATGTCCCTGGATCCGCTCGATCCCGCCGTGCAGAAAGCGCACGGCGCCGCCGAGCGCGGCCGCGAGCGCGCCGAGATCCGGCTCGCCGGCGCTCTCGCCCGTATAGCGGATGTCGAGCACGATCTGCGCGCCGTCGGGCAACGCCGCGTGCTCGGGCAACGGCTGCACGCGCGCGGCGAGTTCGGCCGGCAGGTCGTGCACGAGCGTGCTGAGCAGCGCGCGCGTCGCGCCATGGCGCGGCTTGCCGAACACGCGCCACACCGCGCCCGTTTCGACCACCTCACCCTGCTCGATCACCGCGACCGTGTCGCACACCGCTCGGATCACCTCCATCTCGTGCGTGATCAGCACGATCGTCAGGCCGAGACGGCGATTGATGTCGGCGAGCAGCGCGAGGATCGACTGCGTCGTTTCGGGATCGAGCGCCGACGTCGCCTCGTCGCACAGCAGCACCTCCGGATCGTGCACCAGCGCCCGTGCGATTCCGACGCGCTGCTTCTGGCCGCCCGACAGGCTCGCCGGATACGCGTCGCGCTTCGCGGCGAGCCCGACGAGTTCGAGCAGCGCATCGACCTTGCGCACGCGCTCAGCCTTCGGCACACCGGCGATCTTCAGCGGCAGCGCGACGTTCTCGAACACGGTTTTCGCGGACAGCAGGTTGAAATGCTGAAACACCATGCCGGTGCGGCGGCGCAGCGCGACGAGCCCGTCGTCGTCGAGCGTGCCGACCTCGACGCCGTGCACGCGCACGCTGCCCGAGCTCGCGCGTTCGAGGCCGTTCACGAGCCGCAGCAGCGTCGACTTGCCGGCGCCGCTGCGGCCGATGATGCCGAACACCTCGCCGCGTCGCACGTCGAGCGTCACGTCGCGCAGCGCGGCGGCGTGGCCGCGCGGCGTCGCGAACACCTTGCCGACGCGGTCGAACGAGACGGCCGCGGCGATTGCGCCCGCTTCGTCGGCGGCCGCTGCATGCGCGTTTGCGCTCGCGCGCGCCGCCGTCGCGTCGATGAATCCCGGCGGATCGAACCATTGCGTCATCGCTTCGCTCCGTCACGTTCATGCATGCGCGGCTTCCGCCGCCGCCACCGCGGCGGCCGGCCGGTGCCGCGCACCGGTGTGCCAGGCGGGCAGCCGCGCGCCGGCGCCGAACAGCTTCTCGCGCAGCGTCGGCGCGGGATCGTAGTCTTCCTTGTAGACGCCGCGGTTCTGCAACTCGGGCACGACCCAGTCGACGAAATCCACGAACGATTCGGGCATCACGGTGCGCGTCAGGTTGAAGCCGTCGATGCCCGTCTCGTCGATCCACGCCTGCAACTCGTCCGCGACCTGCGACGGCGCTCCGACGATCGGCGCGTAGCGTCCGCCGAGCGACATCTGCTCGAGCATGCGCCGCACGGTCCACGTGCCGCTCGTGCTCTTGCGCGAGATCGCGTCGACGGCCGACTGGATCGAATCGGTCTTCACATACGAGATCGGCTCGTCGAGGCCGTACTTCGCGAAGTCGATGCCGGTCGAGCTGGCGAAATGCGCGAGGCCCGCTTCCGCGCTCGCATAGCGCCGGTACTCGTCGAACTTCTCGCGCGCGAGCCGCTCGGTCTCGGCGGTCACGACGCTCACGCCGGCGAAAATCCGGATCGACGCCGGGTCGCGGCCCTGGCGTGCGGCGGCCGCGCGAATATCGAGCACGGCCGCGCGCGCAGCCGCCTTGCTCTGGCCGTTCACGAACACGCATTCGGCGTGGCGCGCGGCGAACTCGACGCCGCGCGCCGACGAACCGGCCTGATACAGCACCGGCGTGCGCTGCAGCGACGGCTCGCTCAGATGGATCGCATCGACCGAATAGAACGGCCCATCGTGCTTCACGCGCCGCACCTTGTCGGGCCGCGCGAACACGCGCGCGTGCGCATCGCGGATCACCGCATCGTCGTCCCAGCTCTGCTCCCACAGCTTGTAGACGACCTCCATGTAATCGTCCGCGCGCTCGTAGCGATCGTCGTGGCCGATCTGCTGCGCGAGGCCCATGCCGCGCGCGGCGCTGTCGAGATAGCCGGTCACGATGTTCCAGCCGACGCGGCCCTTCGTCAGGTGATCGAGCGTCGACATCCGGCGTGCGAACAGATAAGGCGGCTCGTAGGTCAGGTTCGCGGTCACGCCGAAGCCGAGATGGCGCGTGACCTGCGCCATCGCGGGCACGAGCAGCAGCGGATCGTTCACCGGCACCTGCACCGATTCGCGCAGCGCCGCGTCGGGGCCGCCGCCGTACACGTCGTAGACGCCGACGATGTCCGCCAGAAAGATCCCGTCGAACTTGCCGCGCTCGAGCGTCTGCGCGAGATCGGTCCAGTAGTCGAGATCGGTGTAATGCGCGGAGCGGTCGCGCGGATGGGTCCACAGCCCGTGGTTGATGTGCCCGACGCAGTTCATGTTGAACGCGTTGAGCAGGATCTTCTTGCGGTTGGCGGTCGTCATGTCGTCTCCGTCACCAGGCGATCGCGTACAGCGAGCCGAATGCGTTGTCGAGCGCGCGGCGCACGGCCGGCGAGTGCTGATAGATCGCGATGAACTTGCGGATGCGCGGGTCGTTCACGCTGTCGGGCCGCACGACCCACTGGAGCGCGAAGCTCTTGTTCTCGGTGCCGTCGAACAGCAGCGCGCCGTTCGGGTCGGCCGTGCCGGCGAGCTTGATGAAGCTCGGGTAGCCCTGCGCGAGGTCGACGTCGTCGAGCGAGCGCGCGAGCTGCGACGCCTCGAGCGGGATGATCTTCAGATGCTTCGGGTTCGATACGATGTCGCGCGTGGTCGCGCGGTAGTCGACGCCGGGCTTCAGCGTGATGAGCCCCGCGCGCTGCAGCAGCAACAGGCCGCGCCCGCCGTTGACCGGGTCGTTGGCGATCGCGACGCGCGCGCCGTCCTTCAGTTCGTCGAAGCGCTTCACCTTCTTCGAATAGAGGCCGATCTTCATGATCGTGCCCGGCGCGATCGCGACGAAGTCGTAGCCGGCCTGCTTCTTCGCGTTCTCGAGAAACGGGATGTGCTGGAAGTAGTTGACGTCGATGTCCTTGTTCGCGAGCGCCGCGTTCGGCGTATTCCAGTCGGTGAACTCGACGATCTTCACGTCGAGGCCCTGCGCCTTCGCCTCCTTCGCGGCGATCTTCAGCGCTTCGATCTGCGGGCTCGTGGAGAGGCCCACCTTCAGCGGCGCTGTGTCGGCGCGCGCGCCGTTGAGCAGCACGACGCCGAGCAGCGCTGCGGCCAGCACGCGAGCCGCGCGGCCGGGGGAAAAGCGGGCGGAAAAAACGGCATGCAGCATGGAAACCACTCTCCTGGGCAAAGACGGTAGCGACGGATGAGCGACGCCGCGGCGAACGCGCGGGCGTTCTCCGGAGGTGGTCGTCACATCGGAAAAGGATCAGCCGATGATAGAGAGCGGCGGATGGGCGGTCTACGAAGCGATTGTGCGAAGAAAATCGCGCGTGGCGATATGGCGCGATCGCGGTCCGCAAGCGCGGGGCCGCACGCACGAGCGCACGCCGCCGGCTGAAATCTCGGCCTGCGCGCGGCGCGAATTCCGAAATCTCGGCCACGCGAGCGCGGCCGAGATTTCAGCTGACGAAACGAATCCTTTGGAATCAACGGCTTGCGAAAAATCGGGCAGGCCGAATTTCTGGCACGACGGTTGCGTTACAGACGGCACACGATGCCGCGAAGCCATGCAGGCATTCCAACATCAGGAGACACGTCTTGCAGACCTCTATCCATACCCCATCGCATCCCGAGCCGGTTGCCCACGCCAGCCCCGCCACGCGCGAGCGCTTCTGGCCGCACGGCTGGTGGAAGCTGATGGAAATCCGCATCGGCATCATCCCGCTGCCGATCTACGTGATCCTGTTCGCGCTGATCGTCGGGTTCGTGGTGACCGGCAAGGTGCCCGGCGAAATCTCGATGGCGATCGCCGTGCTGGCGTTCTTCGGCTTCACATGCGCCGAGCTCGGCAAGCGGCTGCCGCTGTTGCGCAACATCGGCGCGGCCGCGATCTTCGCGACCTTCGTGCCGTCGGCGCTCACCTACTACCACGTGCTGCCGAAGCCGGTGTTGAATCTCACCGTCGAATTCACGAAATCCACCAACTTCCTGTACCTGTTCATCGCGTCGATCATCGTCGGCAGCATCCTGAGCATGGACCGGCGCGTGCTGATCCAGGGCTTCGTGAAGATCTTCGTGCCGCTCGCGGCCGGCTCGATCGCGGCCGCGATCGTCGGCACGGCGGTCGGCACCGCGCTCGGCCTCGGCGCACGCCACACGCTGCTGTACATCGTCGTACCGATCATGGCGGGCGGCGTCGGCGAGGGCGCGATTCCGCTGTCGATCGGCTATTCGGAACTGATGCACCTGCCGCAGGGCGAGATGTTCGCGATGGTGCTGCCGTCGGTGATGCTCGGCAGCCTGACCGCGATCATCCTGTCGGGCGCGCTCGACATGCTCGGCAAGCGGCTGCCGCACCTGACCGGCAACGGCCGCCTGCAGGTCGGCGAAAGCGGCGACATGACGCCCGAGAACGAGGAGATCCGCGGCCACGTCGACGTCACGCACATCGCGGGCGCCGGCATCACCGCGATCACGCTGTACCTCGTCGGCCTGATGGCGCACAAGCTGTTCGGGCTGCCCGCGCCGGTTGCGATGCTGTTCCTCGCGGTGCTCGTGAAGCTCGCGCGCGCGGTGTCGCCGCCGCTGCAGGAAGGCGCGTTCGTCGTCTACAAGTTCTTCTCGACGGCCGTCACCTATCCGCTGCTGTTCGCGATCGGCGTCGCGATGACGCCGTGGGACAAGCTGACCGCCGCGTTCACGGTGGTCAACGTGATCACGATCGTGTCGACCGTCGCGACGCTGATGGGCACCGGTTTCGTGGTCGGCCGCCTGCTGAAGATGTACCCTATCGACACCGCAATCGTGAACGCCTGCCACAGCGGCCAGGGCGGCACCGGCGACGTCGCGATCCTGACCGCCGCGAACCGCATGCAGTTGATGCCGTTCGCGCAGATCGCGACGCGCATCGGCGGCGCGATCGTCGTGACCGTGACGCTGATCCTGGTCGCACACTTCGGATAACGCAGCGCTGCGCGCGCGAGCGCGCCGGCCGCTTCGCACGCGCCGCCGCCGGCTTTGCCGGTGTGCGGCGCGCGTCGTTTGGAAGTGTCGTTTCGAGGCGTCGTTTGGAAGCGGCCTGGCGGGGAGCCGGCAGCAAAGAGCCGGTAGCGGAGGACCGCTAACGGACGGCCGGTAGCGCGGCATCGATGAGGGCGAACGTGCAGAAGAGCTTCAAAGGTATCCCGTGGTGGGGCTGGGTGTCGGCCGCCGCGCTGTATGTCGGCGTGGCGGGCGCGGCCGTCGATTTCGCGTGGGAACGCGCGATCGACGCGCTGGAGGAAACCGGCGCGCACCGGCTCGACCTCTATGCATCGAGCCTGAAGAGCGAACTCGGCCGCTTCGAGATCCTGCCCGCGCTGGTCGCGCGCCAGGACGGCGTGCGCGCGCTGCTGAAGGCCGCGCCGCACGACGCGCCCACGCTCGTGCATGCGGTGAACACCTATCTCGAAGCCGTGAACCGCGACGCGGGCAGCGGCGCCGTCGACGTGATCGACCTGCGCGGCGAGGTGATCGCCGCGAGCAACTGGAACGAGACGATCAGCTTCGTCGGCACGAACGTGTCGTACCGGCCGTACTTCAAGGACGCGCTCGCGCGCGGCAGCGGCCGCTTCTTCGGGATCGGCACCAATACCGGCGTGCCGGGCGTCTACTTCGCCAGCGCGGTGCGCGACGACGGCGTGCCGATCGGCGTGGCGGCGGTGAAGATCAGCGTCGACCCGCTGGAATCCGCGTGGCGCGCGCCGGGCGTCGCCGCGATGGTGGTGGACGGCAACGGCGTGGTCGTGATCTCGACCGAGCCCGCATGGAAATTCGCCGCGCTGCGCCCGATCACCGCGCAGCAGCAGCGCGACATCCAGGCGTCGCGCCAGTACGCGGGCCGCACCGTCGACGCGCTGCCGTACCGCCGTATCGGCGACCGCAGCTCGGCCGCGTGGTTCGGCACCTTTCCCGATCCGCGCCGCGCCGGCCGCACCACGCGTTATCTCGTGATGTCGCGCCCCGCGCCGCAGGCCGGCGATTCGTTGATGGTGCTGCTCGATATCGCGGGCGCGCGCCGCCAGCAGCAGACGGCGTTCGTGTTCGTCACCGGCGCGTTCCTGATCGCGGCGCTGCTGGCCGGCTACGCGATCCAGCGGCGCCGCGCCATCGTCGCGCGGCTGAACGCGCAGGACGCGCTGCGCCGCGCGAACGACCGGCTCGAGCTGACCGTCGCGCAGCGCACGGCCGCGCTGACGGCCGCGAACGAGCGCATGCAGCGCGAGATCGTCGAGCGCGAGCGCACCGAGCAGCGGCTGCGCGATTCGCAACAGGAAGTCGTGCACGCGGGCAAGCTCGCGGTGCTCGGGCAGATGGCGGCCGGCCTCACGCACGAGCTGAACCAGCCGCTCGTCGCGATCCGCACGCTGTGCGACAACGCGCGCACGTTCTTCGAGCGCGGCCAGCCGGCACCGGCGCTCGCGAACCTCGAACGGATCGGCAAGCTGGTCGACGGCATGGCCGTGCTCACCGGCGAGCTCAAGACCTTCGCGCGCAAGCCCGACGTCGAGCGCGTCGCCGTATCGCTGAACGAAGCCATCGCGCATGCGCGGCTGATCTACGAAGCGCGGATCCGCGACGAAGGCGTGCAGCTCGACGTGAACATCGCGCCGGGCACGACGGTGTCCGCCGAATCGAGCCAGTTGCAGCAGGTGATCGTGAACCTGCTCGGCAATGCGCTCGACGCCGTGCGCGACGCGCCGGTGCGGCGCATCGTCATCGAAGCGAGCGGGCCGGACGACGCCGGCCGCGTGCGCTTGACCGTGGCCGACAGCGGCGCCGGCATCGCGCCCGACGTGCTGCCGCACCTGTTCGAGCCGTTCGTCACGACCAAGCCGCGCGGCCAGGGGCTCGGGCTCGGCCTGGCGATCACGTCGCGCATCGTCGACGCGTTCGGCGCGCGGATCGCCGCGGCGAACCGCGACGAAGGCGGCGCGCAGTTCATCATCGAATTCGCGGCGGCGACGCCGCCACAAAGGACAGAGCATGGAACATGAGATCCGCGTGCTCGTCGTCGAGGACGACGAGAACGTGCGCATCGGCGTCGAGCAGGCCGTCGCGCTCGCCGGCTTCCCGGTCGACGCGTTCGCATCGGCCGCTGACGCGCTCGCGCACGTCGCGCCCGGCGCACCGGTCGTCATCGTGTCGGACGTGCGGATGCCCGGCATCGACGGGCTGCAGTTGCTCGAGCGCGTGATGGCCGTCGACGCGCAGATTCCGGTCGTGCTGATCAGCGGTCACGCCGACATTTCGACGGCCGTCGGCGCGATGCACGACGGCGCGTACGACTTCATCGAAAAGCCGTTCTCGTCGGACCTGATCGCCGGGCGCGTCGCGCGGGCCGTCGAGAAGCGCCGGCTCACGCTCGAGGTGCAGGGGCTGCGCGCCGCGCTCGACAACTGGCACGGGATCGACGCGTACGTGCTCGGCAAGTCGCCGGCGATGGCCGACGTGCGCAAGAAGATCCTGCGGCTCGCCGACACGTCGGTGTCGGTGCTGATCACCGGCGAGACGGGCACCGGCAAGGAACTGATCGCACGCAGCCTGCACGACTTCGGCGGACGGCGCGACGCGCATTTCGTCGCGCTGAACTGCGGCGGTCTGCCCGAGCAGGTGTTCGAGAGCGAGCTGTTCGGCCATGAGGCCGGCGCGTTCACCGGCGCGATCAAGAAGCGCATCGGCAAGATCGAGTGGGCGCACGGCGGCACGCTGTTCCTCGACGAGATCGAGACGATGCCGATCCCGCTGCAGATCAAGATGCTGCGCGTGCTGCAGGAGCGCGTGGTCGAGCGGCTCGGCGCGAACGAGCTGATTGCGGTCGACTGCCGCGTCGTCGCGGCGTCGAAGGCCGACCTGACCGAGCTCGCTGCCGACGGGCGCTTCCGTGCGGACCTGCTGTACCGGCTCAACGTCGCGCAGATCGAGCTGCCGCCGCTGCGCGAGCGGCGCGAGGACGTGCCGCTGCTGTTCGAGCATTTCGTGCTCGCGGCCGCGCGGCGTTTCGGGCAGCCGGCGCCCGTCGTCAGCGCCGCGCAGGTGTCCGAACTGATGACGCACGCGTGGCCCGGCAACGTGCGCGAGCTGCAGAACGTCGCCGATCGCTTCGTGCTCGGGCTGACCGGCGACAGCCTGCTGTCGTCCGGCGGCGCGCCGACGGCCGGCAGCACGCTCGCCGAACAGATGGCGTATTTCGAGCGGATGCTGATCGAAGACATGCTGCGGCGTCACAACGGCAACGTCGCGGACGCGAGCGTTGCGCTCGGGATGCCGAAGAAGACGCTCTATCACAAGCTGCGCAACCTGCGGATTCCCGCGCGCGGCGATGCGGCCGCCGACGGCGGGGAATGAGGCCGCGTATGCGGGCATGGATCGCGGCCGGATCGGCGGCGATCTGACGCGCGGTGTCACGCGCGACTGGTCCGAGTGGCTCGCGATGCCGGTGGTCGACGGCCGCGTCAAATGCCTGTTCGTCGCGGACGCGTTGCGCGTCATGTGCGCCGATGCATTCGACTTCGCGATGCCATTCGCTGCGGACAACGATCTACCTGGCGAGCTTCGGACCTTGGCCGCGCCCGCGGCGCGATAACGCGCGAACGACGTCGCGCGACCTTCATTTTGCGCAGCACGCGGTCGCGTCCGATGCGCGCCCGCGCGGCCGCACACGCTGGCTTTCAGCGCGGAATCAAACCGTCAGACGATTGAAGGCTGAAGTGCGTACCACGCTGCGACAAGGGTTTTCGGCGTTGTCATCAATAAAATTGATCGTGACGATGAAAATAATGCGTTTTTCTTGCAGGTCGCGGTGAGGCATAGTTGCGGCGTGATGACGCACCCATTGAGTTTTCAGTCATGAACATGCGAATCGAGCCTTCGGTGCTCGCCAACCCGGACCTGCAATTTGCGACGCTTTCGTCGGGCATCAGCCTGCCGTATGTCGAGCGGGGCAGCGGCGCGCCGATGGTGTTCGTGCACGGATCGTTGTGCGACTACCGCTACTGGGAGCCGCAACTCGCGTCGCTGTCGGTGCACTACCGCTGCATCGCGCCGAGCCTGAGCCACTACTGGCCGGCCGTCGAAGCGGGCATCCAGGACGAGTTCAGCTGGCAGAACCACGTCGACGAGCTGGCCGAATTCATCGACGCGCTCGATCTCGGCCCCGTTCATCTGGTCGGCCATTCACGCGGCGGCAGCGTCGCGTTCAACGTCGCGCGCCAGCATCCGCAGCTCGTCGACACGCTGACGCTCGCCGATCCCGGCGGCCCGCTGCAACAGCCGGGCGTGCGCGAAGCCGCATTGCCGGCCGCCGCGATCGCGCTGCGCACGCAAGCCGTGAAGCTGATCGGCGCAGGCAACGTGGAAGCCGGCCTCGAGATGTTCGTCGACTCGGTCAGCATGCCGGGTGCGTGGAACAAGAGCACGTCGCGCTTCCGCATGATGGCGATCGACAACGCGAGCACGCTGCCGAAGCAGCTGCAGGACCCGTTGCCCGCCTATTCGCAACACACGGCGTCGGATATCGCATGCCGCACGCTGCTGATCGACGGACAACGCAGCCCGAAGATGTTCCGCCACAACGTCGATACGCTGTCGCAGTGGATCGGCGCTGCGCAACGGCAGACCGTCGCCGGCGCATCGCACGGGATGAATGCGGCGAGCCCGGCGGTGTTCAATCGGTACGTGCACGAGTTCGTCACGGCGTAAGGTGGGTGGGCGGTGTGTGTGCCGCCCGTTGAACGCGCTGTTGCCGAGGCGAACGATGTGCATGTCCGCATGCGATCGCTTCGGATCCCTTTGCGTTGTCGGCGGCAGCCTTTATGCGCGGCGCGCGCCGACGCCGCAAGCACGGCCGCACGGCCGCCGCGAAATCCAATCCAATCACGCTCCTGGTCCTTCCCTGACCGCCACACGCGTCAACGCGCGCGTGTGATCTTGCGCGGACGTTTGGTTAGCGGATGGGATGCGAACGAGGCTGATGGGGAAGATGTTTCACGCGGGGATGAGGCGCGGCGGTGATTGAGTAGGGGCGCGGATGGTTCTGCGCGGGTGCGTCCGTAGCGGCAGGCGTCGCCTTCGCTGCGTGACCGCTGACCTTCATGCACTGCCGGTGCGCGTGGCGGGACGCCACTGCGCCATTGGAAGTCGGCGGGCAGGACTGACCGTTAGTTGCGACGTGGAATGAAGGCCATGCGTGAAAACGTCAGCAGCAAAGTCGTCGTCATGGCACCAGCAGTTGGCGGCATCGCTGAACCGCATGACTCAACGGCTTCGCTGCCGCCTGCCAGGCGGCGATCGAATTTTCCAGTAGCGTTCCCGCGGACGCGGGTTTCCAACGAACGATGGCTGACACGCTCCCGTTGCGAAGCAGCAGCCGTTCGAATGACAGCGCCGGGTATCAGGCGCGCGGCTGGAACCGACCGATCGCCAAGGGCGCGAGATCCGGCCAAGCCCTCAATACGTCCGTCGAGCACTCGCGCCCCATCGAGACGGGCGCGAGCGCCTCACACGGCGTCAGCCCTTCTTGATGTAGAAGTTGACGGTTGCGTTATCCCCGGAGCCACCGTCATAACCAACCTTATAACCCGCGGCACTAACGGTGATCGAGTATCCGTTATTTCCGACATAGGGGTTGTCCCAGTAAAGCCTGACGTTCTCGATACCGCCGCCGTCTGCAAATTGATATTGAAGCTGACCTTCCGTTCCCGTCATAAAACCGTCCGAATCGCTTTCCCATTGGCCAGTTTGGCCATCCGGGATTTTCTCCGGAGGATATGTCACCCATTCCCCGTGCAGCAGGTTGATCGACGCGGGATCCAGGAATAACGTGTTCCCCGAATTGTTTTGCAACTTCACGACAGTGCTTCGCGCAGACATATCGGTCTCCAAAATAAAGTTGATAGCGCATCACGGCGACTTAACGCGATCCCGATGCGCTTCAAACATAGGACACACCCATCCGCTTCGAAAGCTGACAGTTATAGCAGCGCAAATCAACTCAATAGTTCAATAGACTATTTTTTGATTTAAAACACAAACAAGCAGAAATCTAGAATCGCAAGGGTAGAAGCGAGCGTTACCAGAACTGCAACAGTTCAGCTATCCGAACGCTCCAGTCAATGCAGTGGCCGCATAGTTACGCCATTACGGGCCGACTTGCTCGCGAGCCGCCCATTCAGCTTTTCGAGCCAGCGACATGGCCGATCGCGAGCGACGCCCCGCCAATCCGTCGTCGAACCACAAAAAAAACCGGCACACAGCCCTAAGCCTGCGTACCGGGTTTCTTCACTTCAAGACTGGCGAGCGAACCCCACCCGCCACTCCCCTTCACCGCGCCGCCACCTCCGCCTTGCCGGTCGCCGCATCGCCGACCGCCGTCGGCGCCGGTCCCCACCCGCCGCCAAGCGCACGAATGAGATTGACGGTCGAAACCGCCTGCGCCCCAGTCAACTGATTCGCCTGCAATTGCGACTGCAGCACCGACCGCTCGCTATCGATCACGTCGAGGTACGCCACTTCCCCTTCCTGATACTGCGTACGCGACAGCGTCGCCGAACGGCGCGACGCATTGACCGCGGCATCCTGAGCCCGAATCTGATCGTCGAGCAACCGCAGATCGGCGAGATTGTCCTCGACCTCGCGGAACGCGACGAGCACCTGCTGCCGGTAGTTCGCGACCTGCTCGTCGTACTGCGCGCGCGCCTGCTGCACGCCGGCCGCACGCCGTCCGCCGTCGAACAGCGGCAGCGTCAGCGCGGTGCCGGCGAACGGCCCGAGCAGGAACGTGCGGCTCGACCACAGGAACAGATCGCCGAGCGTCGACGCCTCATACCCGAACGCGCCCGTGATATCGAGCTTCGGGAAATACGCCGACTTCGCAAGGCCGATCCGCGCGTTCGCGGCAGCCATCGCGCGCTCGGCCGCCGCCACATCCGGGCGGCGTTCGAGCAGCGCCGACGGCAGCCCCGCAGGGATCTTCACCGCGACCGGCACGATCGGCGTTTCCTTGAACGCGAAGTCCGCGGGCGCCTTGCCGAGCAGGATCGCGAGCGCATGCTCGGACGCCGCGCGCCGCCGCGCGACGCCGACCGCATCGGCCTGCGCGCTCGCCAGCTCGTTCTTCGCACGCGACACGTCCAGCTCGCTGATGTCGCCTTCGTTGAAGCGGCGCTGCACGAGCTTCAGCGCCTCTTCGCGCAGCTCGACCGTGCGACGGTACAGATCCTGGTCCGAATCGAGCTGGCGCAGCTCGAAGTAGTTCTGCGCGACGTCCGCCTGCAGCGCGAGCTGCACCGAACGGAACAGCGCCTCGCTCTGCGCCTGGTCGGCACGCGACGCCTCGACGTTGCGGCTCACGCGGCCGAACAGGTCGGCCTCGTACGACACCGTGCCCTGAGCACGCCACAGCGTCGCGTTGGTCGGCCCCGTGCCCTGCGGCTGGAACTGCGACGCCGACGACGCCCCCTCGCGCGTCGGCCCAAACCCGACGCCGACCTGCGGGAACCACTGCGAGCGCGCGGTGCGGGTCGCCGCACGCGCTTCCTCGACGCGCGCGGCCGCGGCCTTCAGGTTCTGGTTCGCGGCGAGCGCCTGCGACTCCAGCGCGTCGAGCACCGGATCGCCGAACACCTTCCACCATTCGCCGCGATGCTCGGCGTCGGCCGGCTCGGCGGTCTTCCACGTGCCGGCCTGCTCGCCGGCGGCGAGCGTCGGCGCTTCCTTGAACGCCGCGGGCGTCGCCACGTCCGGGCGCTTGTAGTCGGGTCCTACCGCGCACGCGGCGAGCAGCGTCGCGAGCAGAGTGCTCGCGGCCGCCAGCTTCGCGACGCGCACCAGGCCGTTCGTGTTGTGCATGTTGTCCATCTTGTTGTCCTCAAGCATCCGAAGCCGGTACGCCGTGGGCCGGCCCGCCGTAGCCGGCCGAGTCCTTGCCGGCCACGTGAATCTTGCCGCCCGCCAGCGTGCGCAGCACGACGTAGAACACCGGCGTCAGCATCAGCCCGAACAGCGTCACGCCGAGCATCCCGAAGAACACCGCGACACCCATCGCATGACGCATTTCCGAACCGGCGCCGGTCGACGTGACGAGCGGCACCACCCCCATGATGAATGCGATCGACGTCATCAGGATCGGGCGCAGCCGCAGCCGGCTCGCCTCGATCGCGGCCTCGAGCGGCGTACGTCCGTCATGCTCGAGCTCGCGCGCGAATTCGACGATCAGGATCGCGTTCTTCGCCGACAACCCGACCAGCACCATCAACCCGATCTGCGTGAAGATGTTGTTGTCGCCCTGCGTGAGCCACACGCCCGTGAGCGCCGACAGAATGCTCATCGGCACGATCAGGATCACCGCGAGCGGCAGCGTCAGGCTCTCGTACAGCGCGGCCAGCACGAGGAACACGAGCAGCACGCTGATCGGGAACACGTACATCGCCGAATCGCCCGCCAGAATCTGCTGGTACGTGAGGTCGGTCCACTCGAACCGCACGCCGCGCGGCAGCGTTTCATGCGCGATGCGCTCGATCGCGGCCTGCGCCTGCCCCGACGAGAAGCCCGGCGCCGGGCCGCCGTTGATGTCGGCCGCCGTGTAGCCGTTGTAGCGCACGACCATTTCCGGGCCGAACGTCGGCGTCACCGTGACGAGCGACGACAACGGCACCATCTCGCCGCGATCGTTGCGCGTCTTCAGCTGCAGGATGTCGTCCGCGCGCTGCCGGAACGGCGCATCGGCCTGCACGCGCACCTGGTACACGCGTCCGAAGCGGTTGAAGTCGTTCACGTACAGCGAACCGAGATACACCTGCATCGTGTTGAACACGTCGGTCACCGGCACGCCGAGCTGCTTCGCCTTCACACGGTCCAGATCGACGTTGAGCTGCGGCACGTTGATCTGATAGCTCGTGAACAACGGGCCGAGTTCAGGCGCCTGCTGCGCGCGCTTGATGAAGTCGTTGGTCGCATCCGACAGCTTCGCGTAGCCCACCGCGCCGCGATCCTCGATCTGCATCTTGAACCCGCCGAGCGTGCCGAGGCCGAGCACCGGCGGCGGCGGGAACACCGCGACGAACGAGTCCTTGATCGCGCCGTACTTCTGGTTCAGCGCACCAGCGATCGCGCCGGCCGACAGCGCCTTGCCGTGCCGTTCGGAGAACGGCTTCAGCGTGACGAACACGATGCCCGCGCTCGAGCTATTGGTGAAGCCGTTCACCGACAGCCCCGGGAACGCGACCGCGCTCTCGACGCCCGGCTGCTTCAGCGCGATCGAGCCCATGTCGCGGATCACTTTCTCGGTGCGGTCGAGCGACGCGCCGTTCGGCAACTGCGCGAACGCGATCAGGTATTCCTTGTCCTGCGCGGGCACGAAGCCGCCCGGCACGATCCGCGACACGAGCACGGTCGCGCCCACCAGCACGAGATACACGCCGAGCATCAGCGTCTTGCGCGACAGCACGCCGCGCACGCCGCGGCCGTAGTTCTCGGCGCCGCGATGGAACACCTTGTTGAAGCCGCGGAAGAAGCCGCCGAGCGCGCGGTTCATCACGCGCGTGAGCCAGTCTTCCTTGTCGCCGTGGCCCTTGAGCAGAATCGCGGACAGCGCCGGCGACAGCGTCAGCGAGTTGAACGCCGAGATCACCGTCGAGATCGCGATGGTCATCGCGAACTGCTTGTAGAACTGGCCGGTCAGGCCCGACATGAACGCGAGCGGCACGAACACGGCGACGAGCGTCAGCGCGATCGCGATGATCGGCCCGCTGACCTCCTGCATCGCCTTGTAGGTCGCCTGCCGCGCGTTCATCCCGCTTTCGATGTTGCGCTCGACGTTCTCGACCACGACGATCGCATCGTCGACCACGATCCCGATCGCGAGCACCATCCCGAACAGCGACAGCGCGTTGATCGAATACCCGAATGCGAGCAGCAGCGAGAACGTGCCGACGATCGACACCGGCACCGCGATCAGCGGAATGATCGACGCGCGCCAGGTCTGCAGGAACACGATCACGACGATCACGACCAGCGCGATCGCCTCGAGCAGCGTGTGCACGACGGCCTTGATCGACGAACGCACGAACTGCGTCGGGTCGTAGACGATCTTGTAGTCGACGCCGGCCGGCATGTCCTGCTTCAGCTCGGCCATCGTCTTGCGCACTTCGTCGGAGATCTGCAGCGAGTTCGCACCCGGCGACTGGTTGATCGCCATCGCGACGGCCGGCTTGTTGTCGAGCAGCGAGCGCAGCCCGTACTCGGACGCATCCAGCCCGATCCGCGCGATGTCGCGCAGATGCGTGACGCCGCCGTCGGGCGTCGTCTTCACGACGATGTCGCCGAACTCGTCTTCGGTCTGCAGACGGCCGCGCGCGTTCACCGACAGCTGCAGCGGCGTGCCCGGCAGCGACGGCGACGCGCCGATCACGCCGGCCGCGACCTGCACGTTCTGCTCGCGGATCGCCTGCACGACGTCCTCGGCCGACAGCCCGCGCTGCGCGACCTTCTGCGGATCGAGCCACACGCGCATCGCATAGTCGCCCGAACCCCACAGCTGCACCTGACCGACGCCCTGGATCCGCGACAGGCGATCCTTCACGTTGATCAGCGCGTAGTTGCGCAGGTAGGTCATGTCGTAGCGGTTGTCCGGCGAGATCAGGTGGACCACCATCGTCAGCGTCGGCGAGCTCTTCACCGTGGTGATGCCGAGCCGCTGCACGTCCTCCGGCAGGCGCGGCAGCGCCTGGTTCACGCGGTTCTGCACGAGCTGCGTGGCCTTGTCGGGATCGGTGCCGAGCTTGAACGTGACGGTGATCGTCATGTTGCCGTCGCTGTTCGCCTGCGACTGCATGTACAGCATGTCCTCGACGCCGTTGATCTGCTCCTCGAGCGGCGATGCGACCGTCTCGGCGATCACCTTCGGGTTGGCGCCCGGATACTGCGCCTTCACGATCACCGACGGCGGCACGACTTCCGGATACTCGGAGATCGGCAGCAGGAACATCGCGATCACCCCGCCGAGCAGGATGATCACCGATAGCACGCCTGCGAAGATCGGCCGGTCGATAAAGAATTTGGAAATGTTCATGGGTGGCTCTGTCTGGTTGAACGCGGAAATCGAAGCGGCGTGCCGCTTACGATTCCGCCTTCGCCGGTGCGGCCGGCTTCGCGGCGTCCGCGAGCGGCGCGGACGGATCGTCGCCGCCCGTCATCGGCACCATGTGCGGCTTGACCTGCTCGCCCGGCCGCACGCGCTGCGTGCCGTTCACGATCACGCGATCGCCGGCGGCAAGCCCGCTCACGATCACGCGCCGGTTGCCGTGCTGCATGCCCTGCTGCACTTCGCGGTACGACACGCGGCCCTGCTGGTCGACGACGAACACGAACTTCTTGTCCTGGTCGGTGTTGATCGCCGCATCGTCGACGAGCAATGCCGGGTGCGGCGCGCTGCCGCCGACCTTCACGCGCGCGTAGAGGCCCGGCACCAGCGTGCCGTCAGCGTTGTCGAAGCGCGCGCGCACGCGGATCGTGCCGGACGACGTGTCGAGCCGGTTGTCGACCGAGTCGATCACGCCGCTGCGCGAATAGCCGGTTTCGTTCGCGAGGCCGAGCTCGACCGGCACCTTGCGGCCGTCGCGCGCGCCGTTGATGTATTGCAGGTAGGTCTGTTCGTCCGCGTCGAACGACGCGTAGATCGGCGACACCGATACGAGCGTCGTCAGCGGCGTCGCCGCGGCGCCCGCCGACACGACGTTGCCCACGGTGATCTCGGCGCGCGACACGCGGCCCGACACGGGCGCGGTGATGCGCGTATAGCCGAGGTTGATGCGCGCCGTTTCGAGCGCGGCTTCGGCCGCCTTCAGGTTCGCGCTCGCCTCGCGCGCCGCGTTCTGCTTCTCGTCGTAGTCGCGCTTCGCGATCGCGTTGTCGCCGATCAGCCGCTGCGCGCGCTGCCAGTCGCTCTGCGCGTAGCCGTTGCGCGCCTGCGCGGCCGCGAGCTGCGCGGCGGCGCGATCGGTCTCGGCCTGGTACGGGCGCGGGTCGATCACGAACAGCACGTCGCCCTTCTTCACGAGCGCGCCGTCCTTGAAGTTCACCGCGACGATGGTGCCCGACACCTGCGGACGCACGTCGACCTTCTCGACCGCCTCGAGGCGGCCCGAGTAGCTTTGCCAATCGGTGACGGTTTGCGGCACGACGGTCGCGACGTCCACTTCGGGCAGCGGCGCTGCGGCCTTGTCGGGCGCGTTCGCGTTCACGCGCATCGCGCCGAACGTGCCGAGACCGACGACGGCGAGCGTCGCGATCGCCGCGGTGGCGATTCGGGAGCGGGTGGTGCGTAGGATGGCCATGTGGATCTCCGGTAAGCGAGGATTGGTGTGGTTATTCGGAACGATTCGGCTGACGGGCCTGGAAGCGGCACTGGAAGAAGCGCACGGCCTCCTCCAGCGCGGCCGCATGGGTCGCGAGCGCGGCGTGCGTGACGTCCGGGTAGCGGATCACCTGCGTGAGCACGCCCGACGAAATCAGGCAGCCCGCATATTTCTCCGCCTCGACGTGCAGCACGTCGTTCTGCGCGGTGACGATCAGCGTCGGCGGCAGCCCCGCGAGGCGCACCGATTCGAGCGGCGCCGCATACGGGTGCATGCGCTGCGCGGCCTGCGGCAGGTACGCGCGATAGCAGGCCGCGCATTCGCGGGCGGTGATGTCGGACGACAAGCGGTCGGCGTCGCCGATGCGGGTCATGCTCGGATCGAGCATCGGCCCGAACAGCGCCTGCGCGGCGATCGGCACCTCGCCGCGATCGCGCGCGATGAACGCGAGACAGTTCGCGAGCTGGCCGCCCGCATCGTGCCCCGCGACGCCGATCTTCTTCGGATTGCCGCCGAACGCGCGGGCGCGCGTCGCGGCCCAGACGGCCGCGCGATACGCATCCTCCGGCGCGGCCGGAAACGGAAAGGCCGGCGCGAGCGAATAATCGACCGACACTACGAGAGCCGGTAAGCGTTCTGCTAAAAAGCGCGCGGCGAAATCGGCGTCGTCGAGCGTGCCGCGCACGAAACCGCCGCCGTGAAAGTAAAGCACTACCGGCAATCCGGTTTTGTCGGCACGCCGATACAGACGCAACGCGATGTCCTGCGCGTAGCCGGGAATTTCCACGTCCGCGACCGTCAGTGCCGCGCCGGCTCTGGCTTCGACGGGCAATGCGGCTTTCAGGAATTTGCTGAATTCAGAAGCGTCCATGACGATGCGGCATCCATTTCGAGATGGAACGAATTCTGGGTCCGGCAGACATTGGGATAAATGCCTATAATCCGGCAACACAATTCAACGCCCCCGAACAATCCCAGGCTGCGTCGCCTATAAAGTGACGCAGCCTCTTTGTTCCTGAGGCTCATTAGATCGTGGAGGTTGTGATGGACCGGCTTCAGGCCATGCAGGTGTTTACTCGCGTCGTCGATACAAGCAGCTTCACCAAGGCAGCAGAAACGCTGAGCCTGCCGCGGGCGTCCGTCACGACGATCATCCAGAATCTCGAAGCGTTCCTCGGCGTGCGGCTGATGCACCGGACCACGCGCCGTCTGTCGCTCACGCCCGACGGCGCCGCGTACTACGAACGTTGCGTGCGGATCCTCGCCGATGTCGAGGAAACCGAAGCAAGCTTCCAGAACAACAACCGCAAGCCGCACGGCAAGTTGCGCATCGACATGCCGGGCTCGATCGGGCGGCTGCTGGTGATTCCGTCGCTGTGCGAATTCCACACGCGCTATCCGGACATCGATCTGCAGCTCGGCTTGTCGGATCGTCCGGTCGACCTGCTGCAGGAAGGCGTCGACTGCGTGATCCGCGTCGGCGCGCTGCAGGATTCGTCGCTCGTCGCACGGCGGGTCGGCCTGTTCGAATGCGTGTCGGTCGCCGCGCCCGCGTATCTCGACAAGTACGGCGAGCCGCGCAGCATCGAAGATCTCGCCGAGCACAAGGCGGTCAATTACTTTTCGAGCCGCACCGGCCGCACGATCGACTGGACGTTCCTGACCGACGGCAAGGAAGTCGAAGTGAAGATGAACGCGATCGTGTCGGTGAACGATGCCGACGCGTACGTGACCTGCGGGCTCGAAGGCTTCGGGCTGATCCAGCCGCCGCTGTTCATGGTGCTGCCGCACCTGCGCGACGGCCGGCTCAAGGAAGTTCTGCCGGGCCTGAAGCCGCTGCCGATGCCGATCTCGGTCGTGTATCCGCACAGCCGCCACCTGTCGCCGAAGGTGCGCGTGTTCGTCGACTGGATCGCCGAAGTGTTCGACCGCTGCCCGCTGTTGAGCGGCAAGGGCAGCCTCGACGCGACGTGCAGCAAGCGCACGTTCGAGGAAGCCGAGCGCGCGCCGGCGCTCGACACGCCGGTCATCAACGAGTGGGTCGCGTAGCCGCTTAGTCTGACGAGCGGCGCGCGGGCCGCGCGCTCGCGCGTCTCCGCGCTTTCTTCATACCTCGATCGGTCGGCCTTCCAGCACGTTCTCCTTCCGCGGATGCGTCGTGCTCCTGCAGACGTCGCAGCGGCGCGCACATCGCGTCTTTCCGGAATCCGCATCACACCTTTGCATCGCGCGCGGCAATCGCCGCGTCGCGCCGACACGCCGTCGCGAAGTCGGGCCTCATCGCCGCGAGCCGCGCCACAGGCGGCTGTGCGCGATTCCGGCAGCGCCGTGCGGCCGTGACGGATCGCGATTGTTCCAGCATCGCGACAATTCAATTCGCATCAGCTGCATTTATCGCGCCGGGACACACACCTAGAGTTAACCCTGTCGCGCACATCGTTGCGCATCCAACATCCCGTTCGACGGGACCGGAGCGAGCGCTCTTGCGCCAACTCCGACCAACACAGGAGTTACGTCATGAACCGCCGCCATCTTCTCTCCGCCATCGCACTCGCACTCGCCGTGTCCGCGCCGGCATTCGCCGATACCAATGCGCCGCAAGCCGCCAACTACGCCGGCGCGTCGTACACGCAGCCGAGCAACGGCCCGCGCACGCGCGCCGAAGTCAATGCGGAAGTCGAACAGGCACGCCGCGACGGCACGCTCGCATACCTGCGCAAGGTGAATTCGTATCCGCAAGGTGTCGAGCTCGCGCAAGGCCCGTATCGCCCGACGCCCGAAGGCAACCAGCTCGCCGGCGCAGGCCGGTAAACGCATGACGCCGCGCGACGGATCGTCCGTCGCGCGGCGTCGCGAACCCGACACACGTCAGTCAGTTGCAGGAGTCCGTGATGAACGATCAACTTCCTTCGCCGCTCGATCATTGGGACGACACGACGCCCGTCTGGACGCCGTTTCGTTCGTCGTCGCAACCGCACTGAACGCGTCCGTCACGCGCCGATGCGAGCGCCGGTGCGTCATCGACGCGGCACGCCGTCGCGCCATTCGCCCCAGTGCGTGACGATGTCCTGCACGAGCGGATTGCCCGCGCGATAGAGGTTTTCCGTCGCGGGCGCGAAGCCGCCCTGATCCGCGTAGTTCAGCAGGTTGTCGGCGCTCGTCTGGCCCGCATACGGGCGGTCGAAGTCGGAGCCGGTGCGCAGCACGGCGACGCGCGACAGGTCGACGCGCTTCACGCTCGCCGCGCGCTTGAGCGCCTCGTACGTCGCGTTGTCTTCCTGCGCGGTCATGCAGTAGGTGCCCTTGCCGTCGGTGAGGATCTTGGTCCATTGACGCGCGCGCTCGCCGATCAGCGTGCCCGAGAACCACGTATTGCCCGACGACGTGTCGCACTGGATCACCGTCGGCGGCCGGTTCGCCGGCGCATACGTGAACTTCGCGCGCGCGGCCTGCGCCTGCGCGCTGTCGGCAAGCACGACGTTGCGCGACAGCGCATAGGCGGCATCGGTCAGCTGCGCGTTGAGCTGGAACACTTCGGTGCGGTAGTCGAGCGGCGGCTTGTCGCTCGGGCTCTTCGTGTTGATGCCGAGGAAGCCGGTGTTCCAGCCGGCGGGAATCTCGCGCGCGTCGAGTTCCCACTGCAGGCTGAAATCGACGAGGTATTTCGACCACGCCGCGGAACCGACCGTGCCCTGCGCGGGGTCGACGCCCGCGATGCCGGACACGAGGAAGTAGGTGCGGCGCAGGTCGAAGCGCGGCGAGAACGTGAGCGCCATGATCGTCGCCGATGCGTTCGCGTAGCCCATGCCGGTCGTCACCACGCAGACGTCCTGCCGGTTGCAGTGGACGACCGGATAGTCGGGCGACAGGCCCGGCACCGCGACGTCGCGCCACGGGCCGAGCCGGTCGAGCCACGCCTGGCCCTCCGGACCGAACATCGTGATGATCATGACCTTGACCGGGCGGCCCTGTGCCGCGGTCTCGGCGAATGCGGCGTTGGCCGTCGTGGCCGCGTTGCCTGCGTCGTCGCGCTGATGGTCCTGCGCGATCGACGGCGCGGTCGCACAGGCGGCGAGCGAGAAGGCGGCTGCGGAAAGAATGGAGCGAGTCAGCATCGGCGTTCCTTGTTTCGATGATGTTGGGTGAGAACGGCTGTCGGAGACTGCGCGACCGAGTATAGAACGCGGGTCTGCGATGCGGAACCCGACTACGAAACGGGGGGTTGGGGGAAATGGCGCGGGGTGATTGAAGGTGCCGATAACGCTGATTACGCTGATTACGCCGGTTGCCGGTTGCGCGGATCAGCGCGTTCGCGCCGTAATCGCCGCACGCCGCTGCGACCGACACTGAGAATCGCTACGAGGCCGCGTGCCACGGCATGCAGGCATTCTTGAGCGGCCGAGGCTTCGACGACCGTCCCGGCCCCGCTACGCGCGGACGATCCCCGCGACGCCATAACCGAGCACGACCAGCGCAGCAAGCACGTGGCTCGCCGCGAGCCATCGCGGCGACTTCACGACGCGCGCGATCGCGCTGCCGCCGAACGCGAACACGAGCTGGCCGACGAGACTGCCGGCAAACACGCACGCCGCCCCGAGCAGCCAGTGCCGGTACGCGCCGGCCGCCGCGGCCGCATAGCCGTAGAACAGCAGGATGGTCAGCGGATTCGCGAGCGTGACGAAGAACATCGACGTGAACGGCCGTGTGCCCGGCGGCGGCGCGGCGCCGTCGAGCGTGCGGCGCCGGTCTTTCAGCGCGTGCCACAGCATGCGTGCGCCCATTGCGAGCAACACGAGCGCGCCGACCAGACGAAACTGCGCAAGATGCGACGCGAGCGTGTGCGCGAGCATCGCGCCGATCGTGAACGCGGCAACCGCATAGCAGCCGTCGGCCGTCGCGACGCCCGCTGCCGCGCGCACACCGCTCGCAATGCCGGCGCGCAGCGCATGGTTCGCGATCATCAGCGCGACGGGGCCGACCGACAGCGCGACCGTCAGCCCGAACAGGAAATCGTTCATCGCCCGCGACGGCTGTCGATACGCGCCGTCGATTGCGACGCGCGGCGACGATCGTGTGCGATCGAAATCTGCGTCACACGATGTCGACTCTCCACGGCCCGTCCACCCTCTCGCCGATCACCACCGCGCGATTGAAACCACGAGCGGCGAAGATCCCGCGCGATCGAAACCCGCGTCACGCGACCTCGACGCGCGACGCCCCGTCCACCATCTCGCCGATCACGGCCGCACGGTCGAAGCCGTCGGCGCGGAAGCACGCGAGCACGTCGTCGACGGCTTCCGGCGCGCACGCGACCAGCAGCCCGCCCGACGTCTGCGGATCGGTGAGCAGCGCCTGCGCGACGGGCGGCAGGTTGTCGGCGAGCCGCACGTCGGCGCCATACGCCGCCCAGTTGCGCCCCGACGCGCCGGTGAACACGCCGTCGGCGACGAACGCCTCGACGCCCGCCAGCCACGGCAGCGACGCGTAATGCACGCGCGCGGTCAGCCCCGCGCCGCGCGCCAGCTCGAGCGTGTGGCCGAGCAAGCCGAAACCGGTGACGTCGGTCAGCGCGTGCACGCCCGGCAATGCCGCGAGTTCGGCGCCCGGCCGGTTCAGCTTGGTGGTCGTCGCGAGCATCTGCGCGTAGCCGGCGGCGTCGAGCTGATTCTTCTTCAGCGCGGCGGACAGCACGCCGACGCCGAGCGGCTTGCCGAGCACGAGCACGTCGCCCGCCCGCGCGGCCGCGTTGCGCTTCACGCGCGACGGATGCACGACGCCGATCGCGGCAAGCCCGTAGATCGGCTCGACCGAATCGATCGAATGGCCGCCCGCCACCGGAATGCCCGCTTCCGCGCACACGGCTTCGCCGCCGCGCAGCACGGCCGCGATCGTCTCGTGCGGCAGCACGTTGATCGGCATGCCGACCAGCGCGAGCGCGAGGATCGGCTTGCCGCCCATCGCGTAGACGTCGGACAGCGCGTTGGTCGCGGCGATGCGGCCGAAGTCGAACGGATCGTCGACGATCGGCATGAAAAAGTCGGTGGTCGCGACGATCGCCTGCTCGTCGTTCAATCGGTAGACGGCCGCGTCGTCGGAGGTTTCGGTGCCGACCAGCAGATCGGGAAACAACGCGGGCGGCGTGGCCCGCTTCAGCAGCTCGGACAACACGCCCGGCGCGATCTTGCAGCCGCAGCCGCCGCCGTGCGACAGGCTCGTCAGGCGCGGAACGGCGGGCGGAGTGAGGGTGGCTTCGGTCATCGTCGGTATCCGGTGAATAACAACGTTCCATTATCGACAATTCCGCGCGAGCACGCGCGATATCCGGATGCGGGATGGAATGCGTGCGCCGCGGTCCACGTCGGCGCAAACCGCGAAGTCGGCACGAACCGGGCAAACCGCATGGTCCGACGCGGCGCCTCGGCTACGACACGGGCGTGTCACGCGTTCACCGTCGCGTCGCACGTGTCCTACGACGCGGCCGCCTCCGGTCGCGACCACGCCACCACACGCCCACACACGCCCACTCCCCATCAAGCCGCCGCAACGACCCCGTCGAACGCCCGCTCGTCGATCGCTTCCGCGAGCTTCGCGAACGCGGTCGCGATCTCGTCCTCCGGCACGCACGCATAGCCGAGCAGCAAACCCGATGCCGCGCGCTCCGGTTGCGCGTAATAGCCGGACAGCGGCCGCACGACGATGTTGCGCTCCAGCGCGGCCTGCGCGACCGCGCGATCGTCGGCGCCGTCGGGCAGCCGCGTGACGAGATGCAGCCCCGCATCGCTGCCGAGCGCGTGCAGCGTGTCGCCATAGCGTCGCGCGACCGCGTCGAGCAGCACTTCGCGGCGCTGTCCGTACAGCGTGCGCATCTTGCGGATATGCGAAACGAAATGCCCGTCCGCGATGAACTCGGCCAGCACCGCCTGCTGCAGCAGCTGCCCTTCGCGGTACAGCTCGGCGCTCGCGGTCGCGAAGCTCTCCGCGAGCGGCTCGGGCGCGACCAGATAGCCGACCCGCAGCCCCGGAAACAGCGTCTTGCCGAAGCTGCCGACGTAGATCACCTGCCCGGCCGTATCGAGCCCCTGCAACGACGCGAGCGGACGGCTGCCGTAGCGGAATTCGCTGTCGTAGTCGTCCTCGATGATCCAGCAGCCGTGCTGGCGCGCGTATTCGAGCAACATGCGGCGGCGCGCGAGGCTCATCACCATGCCGAGCGGATACTGGTGCGACGGCGTGACCAGCATCAGCTTCGGCGGCTCGGCGAGATCGTCGGCCGACGGCGCGATTCCTTCGTCGTCCACCGCGATCGGCCGGGTGGTCAGCCCCGACACGTTCAGCACGCTGCGCACGCCCCAGTAGCACGGGTCCTCGGTCCAGATCACGTCGCCCGGATCGGTCAGCACGCGCACCGCGAGGTCGATCGACTGGTGGATCCCGGTGGTAATCACGATCTGCTCGGGCGTGCAGCGCACCGAGCGCGACGTGCGCAGATAGTCGGCCAGCGCCTCGCGCAGCAGCGCGAGGCCGCCGCCCGGCGCGTAGGTCAGCAGATCGGGGCGCAGGCGCCGCCAGTACTTGTTGTGCAGCCGGGTCCAGACACGCGCCGGAAAGCGCGACACGTCGGGCACGCCCGGCATGAACGCGCCGCCCTGGCGCTTCGACACGCCCGCGCCTTCGACGAGCCGCGTGCCGCGCGCCGACAGCCGCCGCGCCGGCGAGGCCGCCACCGCCGGGCTCGCGCCCGGCTCGAGCGGCGCGCCGACGATTTCGTCCGGCGCGCTGTCGGCGACGAACGTGCCGCGCCCCGTCGCCGAATGCACGTAGCCTTCGAGCGCCAGCTGTTCGTACACCTGCGTGACCGTGTTGCGCGCGATGCCCAGCTCGGCCGCGAGCAGCCGCGACGACGGCACGCGCGTGCCGGCCGGCAGCTCGCGCGACAGGATCGCCTGCTGCAGCAGCCGGTGCAGCTGCCGGTAGATGGGCTGCTCGCTGCCGCGCACGAGGCGCTGCGCCAGCCAGTCCGACAACACGCTTGCGCGCATGATTGGCTCCTGAATATTTATTGAAATGGCTCTGATTGCCGGAGCCAAATGTGATTATAGTCGCCTCCATGGGCTGCCAACGCGGCCGATTTTGACCTCACCGGACACAACATCAAGGAGCTGACCGTGAAGAATGCCGACCTGCATGCCCGCAAGAACGCCGCCACCCCGCGCGGCGTCGGCGTGATGTGCGATTTCTACGCCGCCCGCGCCGAAAACGCGGAGCTGTGGGACGTCGAGGGCCGCCGCTTCATCGATTTCGCCGCCGGCATCGCCGTGCTGAACACGGGCCACCGCCACCCGAAGATCGTCAAGGCGATCGCCGACCAGCTGAACTGCTTCACGCACACCGCTTACCAGATCGTCCCGTACGCGTCGTACGTCGAGCTGGCTGAAAAGATCAACGCGCGCGCACCGGGCGACTACCCGAAAAAGACGGCGTTCTTCACGACCGGCGCCGAAGCCGTCGAAAACGCGATCAAGATCGCGCGTGCGGCAACCGGCCGTCCGGGCGTCATCGCGTTCGCCGGCGGGTTCCACGGCCGCACGATGATGGGCATGGCGCTGACCGGCAAGGTCGCACCGTACAAGCTGAACTTCGGTCCGTTCCCGGGCGACGTGTTCCACGCACCGTACCCGAACCCGCTGCACGGCGTGACGACGGCCGACTCGATCAAGGCGATCGAGATGCTGTTCAAGGCCGACATCGATCCGAAGCGCGTCGCCGCGATCATCTTCGAACCGGTCCAGGGCGAAGGCGGCTTCAACCCGGCGCCGGCCGACTTCGTGCGCGCACTGCGCAAGATCTGTAACGAGCACGGCATCATGCTGATCGCCGACGAAGTGCAGACGGGCTTCGCGCGTACCGGCAAGCTGTTCGCGATGCAGCAGTACGACGTGCTGGCCGACCTGATCACGATGGCCAAGAGCCTCGCGGGCGGCATGCC
Source organism: Burkholderia sp. WP42 (assembly GCF_000745665.1). Classification (NCBI taxonomy): domain Bacteria; kingdom Pseudomonadati; phylum Pseudomonadota; class Betaproteobacteria; order Burkholderiales; family Burkholderiaceae; genus Burkholderia; species Burkholderia sp. WP42. Next base: position 57,403 of record NZ_JQJT01000016.1, read on the forward strand.
GCTGTCGGGCGTCGTCGGCCGTGCGGACGTGATGGACGCGGCAGCGCCCGGCGGCCTCGGCGGCACGTACGCGGGCAACCCGCTCGCCGTCGCGTCGGCGCACGCGGTGCTCGACATCATCGACGAAGAGAAGCTGTGCGAACGCGCGACGCAACTGGGCGACGCGCTGAAGGCGAAGCTGAACGCGCTGCGCGCCGACATCGCACCGATCGCCGACGTGCGCGGTCCGGGCGCGATGGTCGCGGTCGAGTTCGTGAACCCGGCCACGGGCGAGCCCGACGCCGACTTCACGAAGCGCGTGCAGGCGCGTGCGCTCGAGCGCGGTCTGCTGCTGCTCGTGTGCGGCGTGTACTCGAACGTCGTGCGCTTCCTGTTCCCGCTGACGATTCCGCAGGCCGTGTTCGACGAAGCGCTCACGATCCTCGAGGAAGTGCTGAAGGAAACGGTCGGCGTACCGGCCTGAGTTCCCGTCAACCGAATGCGCCGCTGCCGTCGTACCGACGGCAGCGGCCGTTTCATCTTCAACGCAGGCTATTCAATATGAGCACGGAAAACCTGGCACTGAAAGATCCGTCGCTGCTGCGCCAGCAGGCGTACATCAACGGCGAATGGCAATCCGCGGCGAACGGCGAGTCGTTCGAGGTCCGCAATCCGGCCACCGGCGGCCTGCTCGGCACCGTGCCGGCGATGGGCGCGGCCGAGACGCGTCAGGCGATCGACGCCGCGAACGCCGCCTGGCCGGCGTGGCGCAAGAAGACCGCGAAGGAACGCGCGGCGATCCTGCGCAAGTGGCACGACCTGATGATGGAGAACGCCGACGATCTCGCGCTGATCCTGACGACCGAACAGGGCAAGTCGCTGGCCGAAGCGAAGGGTGAGATCGGCTACGCGGCGTCGTTCCTCGAGTGGTTCGCCGAGGAAGGCAAGCGCGTGTACGGCGACACGATCCCGACGCCGGCGAGCGACAAGCGCATCGTCGTGACGAAGGAAGCGATCGGCGTGTGCGCGGCGATCACGCCGTGGAACTTCCCGGCGGCGATGATCACGCGCAAGGTCGGCCCGGCGCTCGCCGCAGGCTGCCCGATCGTCGTGAAGCCGGCCGAGGCGACGCCGTTCTCGGCGCTCGCGATGGCCGTGCTGGCCGAGCGCGCGGGCGTGCCGGCCGGCGTGTTCAGCGTGGTCACCGGCGACCCGAAGGCGATCGGCGGCGAACTGACGTCGAACCCGATCGTGCGCAAGCTGTCGTTCACCGGCTCGACGCCGGTCGGCCGCCTGCTGATGTCGCAATGCGCGGCGACGGTCAAGAAGGTGTCGCTCGAGCTCGGCGGCAACGCGCCGTTCATCGTGTTCGACGATGCCGATCTCGACGCGGCCGTGCAGGGCGCGATCGCATCGAAGTACCGCAACAGCGGCCAGACCTGCGTCTGCACGAACCGCTTCTACGTGCACGAAGCCGTGTACGACGCGTTCGCGCAGAAGCTCGCGGCGGCGGTCGGCCAGCTGAAGGTCGGGCGCGGCACGGAGCCGGGCGTCACGCAGGGGCCGCTGATCAACGAAGCGGCCGTGCTGAAGGTCGAGGCGCACATCGAGGACGCGCTCGCGAAGGGCGCCACCGTCGTCACGGGCGGCAAGCGCCATGCGCTCGGCCACGGCTTCTTCGAGCCGACCGTGCTGACCGGCGTCACGCCGGCGATGAAGGTCGCGAAGGAAGAAACCTTCGGGCCGCTCGCGCCGCTGTTCAAGTTCGGCAGCGACGACGAGGTGATCCGCCTCGCGAACGACACCGAATTCGGCCTGGCCGCGTACTTCTACAGCCGTGACATCGGCCGCGTGTGGAAGGTCGCCGAAGCGCTCGAATACGGGATGGTCGGCGTGAACACGGGCCTCATCTCGAACGAGGTCGCGCCGTTCGGCGGCGTCAAGCAGTCGGGCCTCGGCCGCGAAGGCTCGCACTACGGCATCGACGACTACGTGGTCATCAAGTACCTCTGCCTGGCCGTCTGACGGTTCGGGCCTGTCGCGCAAGCGGCAGGCCCTGACCGCCCGGCCGGAACCGGGCGGTCACGACGCGGGCCGGCGTCCCCTCTCCGCCGTGCCCGCGTCACCTCCTCGTGCGCGCCTGCGCGCTCAACGAAACACGTTCACCGCATCCACCAGCCGCGTCGCCTGCTGCTTCAGGCTCTCCGACGCCGCCGCGCTCTGCTCCACCAGCGCCGCGTTCTGCTGCGTGATGTTGTCCAGATGCACGACCGCCTGATCGACCTGCGCGACGCCCGTGCTTTGCTCGGCCGTCGACGAGCTGATCTCCGCGATCAGGTCCGACACGCGTTTGACCTGCGCGACGATGTCCTCCATCGTCTTGCCCGCGCCGTCGACGATGCGCGAGCCCGACTCCACCCGCTCGACGCTCGCGCCGATCAGCGCCTTGATCTCCTTCGCCGCGTTCGCGCTGCGCTGCGCAAGCGCGCGCACCTCGCCCGCGACGACCGCGAAGCCGCGGCCCTGATCGCCGGCACGCGCCGCTTCGACGGCCGCGTTCAGCGCGAGGATGTTGGTCTGGAACGCGATCCCGTCGATCACGCCGATGATGTCGGCGATCTTGTGCGAACTCGCGGTGATGTCGTTCATCGTCGCGACCACTTCGTTGACCGCCTGCCCGCCGCGCATGGCCGCCTCGCTCGCCGACACCGACAGCTGGTTGGCCTGCAGCGCCGTCTCCGCGTTGCTCGACACGGTGGCCGTCATCTCGGCCATCGACGCGGCCGTCTGCTGGACGCTGGTCGACGCCTGTTCGGTGCGCGCGCTCAAGTCGTTGTTGCCCTGCGCGATCTCGTTGCTCGCGCGCTGCACGTTGTGCACCTGCTCGCTGACGTCGTCCACCAGCCAGCGGAACATCAGCCCGAGCTGGTTGATCGTGCGCAGCGTCATGCCGATCTCGTCGACGCGGTTCATCGCCACGCCGCTACGGCTCTCGCCGGTCGCCACCCGCAGCGCCTGGTCGCGCAACTGGATCAGCGGACGCGCGATCTGCGCGTCGAGCCACAGCCCGGCGGCCAGCGACGCGCCGGCCGTCACCGCCGCAAACCCGGCCAGCGCGCCGCCGCCGAGGCCGCACGCCCAGCCGGCGCCGACCACGACGGGCGCCAGCACGCCGAGCGTCGCATGCAGCCGCGCGCGCACCGACATCGTCTGGAACAGCGACGCGACGCGCATCAGCCCGGTGCGCACGACCAGGCCCTTATGGAAACGCCGACTGCCGGCCTTGCCTTCGCGGAACGCGCGGTACAGCGCATCGGCAGCCGCGATCTCGTCGCGCGACGCCTTCGTGCGCACCGACATGTAGCCGGTCGCCTGGCCGTTGCGCATCACCGGCACCGTATTCGAACGCACCCAGTAGTGATCGCCGTTCTTGCGGCGGTTCTTCACGAGCGCCGTCCATGGCTCGCCGTTCTTCAGCGTCGCCCACATGTCGGCGAATGCCTCCTTCGGCATGTCCGGATGGCGCACGACGTTGTGCGGCTGACCTTCGATTTCTTCCGGAGAAAATCCGCTGACCTGAATGAACGCCGCGTTCGCGTACTGGATGTAGCTGTTGGCGTCGGTGGTCGACATCAGCGTCGCGTCATCGGGAAACTCGAATTCGCGTTGCGTGACAGGCTGGTTATTGCGCATGGTATGAGGTTCCTGGTGGCGGATCTTGCGTCCGCTCGTGAATAGGATCGAGGCCGGATGCAGCGCGCTCGCGCCGCATTCGGTCAATCAGACTCCTGCGCTTTCGGCAAATCTGGCGAAAACCTTATGCCGCCCAAGGGTAAATTCGCATTAATTCCGCTTCACGCGCCTTTGCCGAATCCTTGATTCATACGTAAATCGAAAAATTCGTCAGGCAAATCGTTCGGAGCCCAATCATCCGATTATTCGATAATCGCCGGTCACGCGAATCGACGAATCGATTCGATATCCAGAATGCGAATCTCTCTCATTTTTCGCACTGGATCGAATCGCATGACCGCGGCCGGAGCGGGCCGACGGCCATACGATGCACATGCACCGGCAAGCGCGCCTGCCCGATCAGCGGAACACGTTCACCGCATCCACCAGCCGCGTCGCCTGCTGCTTCAGGCTCTCCGACGCCGCCGTGCTCTGCTCGACCAGCGCCGCGTTCTGCTGCGTGATGTTGTCCAGATGCACGACCGCCTGATCGACCTGCGCGACGCCCGTGCTTTGCTCGGCCGTCGACGAGCTGATCTCCGCGATCAGGTCCGACACGCGTTTGACCTGCGCGACGATGTCTTCCATCGTCTTGCCCGCGCCGTCTACGATGCGCGAGCCCGACTCGACGCGCTCGACGCTCGCGCCGATCAGCGTCTTGATTTCCTTCGCCGCGTTCGCGCTGCGCTGTGCGAGCGCCCGCACCTCGCCCGCCACCACCGCGAAGCCGCGCCCCTGCTCGCCGGCGCGCGCCGCTTCGACGGCCGCGTTCAGCGCGAGGATGTTGGTCTGGAACGCGATCCCGTCGATCACGCCGATGATGTCGGCGATCTTGCGCGAACTCGCGGTAATGTCGTTCATCGTCATGACGACTTCGCTGACCGCTTGCCCGCCGCGCTCGGCCGCCTCGCTCGCCGACACCGACAGCTGGTTCGCCTGCAGCGCCGTCTCCGCGTTACTCGACACGGTGGCCGTCATCTCGGCCATCGACGCGGCGGTCTCCTGCACGCTCGACGCGGCCTGCTCGGTGCGTGCGCTCAAGTCGTTGTTGCCTTGCGCGATCTCGTTGCTCGCGCGCTGCACGTTGTGCACCTGCTCGCTGACGTCGTCGACCAGCCAGCGGAACATCAGCCCCAACTGGTTGATCGTGCGCAGCGTCATGCCGATCTCGTCGACGCGGTTCATCGCCACGCCGCGGCGGCTTGCGCCGGTCGCGACGTTCAGCGCCTGATCGTGCAGCCGCTTCAGCGGCTGCACGATCTGCGCATCGAGCCACAGCCCGGCGGCCACCGACGCGCCGGCCGTCACGGCCGCAAGCGCCGCCAGCGCGCCGCCACCGAGCCCGCACGCCCAGCCCGTGCCGATCACGACCGGCGCCAGCACGGCCAACGCCGAGTGAACGCGCGCGCGCACCGACATCGTTTGCGGCAGCGAGACGATGCGCATCAGCCCGGTGCGCACGATCAGCCCCTTATGGAAACGGCGGCTGCCGGCCTTGCCTTCGCGGAATGCGCGATACAGCGCCTCGGTGCCCGCGATCTCGTCGCGCGGCGCCTTCGTGCGCACCGACATGTAGCCGTGCGGCGCGCCGTTGCGCATCACCGGCACCGCGTTCGCGCGCACCCAATAGTGGTCGCCGTTGTTGCGGCGATTCTTGACGAGCGCGGTCCACGGCTCGCCGTTCTTCAGCGTCGCCCACATGTCGGCGAACGCTTCCTTCGGCATATCGGGGTGGCGCACGATGTTGTGCGGCTGGCCGACGAGTTCGTCGGTGGAGAAACCGCTCACATACGCAAACGTTGTGTTCGCATATGTGATGATGCTGTCGGCATCGGTCGTCGACATCAGCGTGACGTCGTCGGGGAAATCGAATTCTTGTTGGGTGACGGGCTGGTTGTTGCGCATGGAAGGCTCCGAAGAGCGGGTCCGGGTTGGGGGCCCGCGCGGGCGCGGAATCGCGCTCAGTAGCCGGAAAACGGTTGATCGCTTTACGACGGTATCGTCCCCTGCTGACGGCAACTAGCGGCAAAACCTTAGGCCTGATCGACACAAAATATCGAATTCGACGCTAAATATGATTTCAATCAAACAATCTGGAAATAACCGGCGCCGAGGCGATGCCTAAACGGTGTGCACGCAGCGCCGTCAATGCAGCGGTCCCATCGACCATTGCAAACCGCAAAACGATGCGGACGTGCGCGCAGCGCTCGACGCGAACCTGGAGAACGACCGTGCAGCACACGGAGCAACAAGCGGCCACGCCGAAGATCCTCGTCAGCATGTGCCTGCTCGGGCATCCCGTCCGCTACGACGGCGCAGCCAAGCGCAGCGCGCATGACGCGCTCGCGCGCTGGCAGCGCGACGGGCGGCTGGTGCTCGTCTGCCCGGAGCTCGCCGGCGGGCTGGGCGTGCCGCGGCCGCCCGCCGAGATCGCCGACGGCGCATCGGGCCAGCGCGTGCTCGCCGGCGCCGCACGGATCGTCGACGTGCATGGGACCGATCTGACCGCGCAGTTCGTCTGCGGCGCGCAAGCCGCGCTCGCGCTGGCCCGCGCGCACGATTGCCGCTTCGCGCTGCTCGCGGACGGCAGTCCGTCGTGCGGCAGCCGCTTCATTCATGACGGGAATTTTGCGGGGCGTCGGCATCCGGGCGCCGGCGTGACGGCGGCCTTGCTGCGCGAGCATGGCTTCGAGGTATTCGCGGACACCGAGATCGACGCGCTCACCGCGCGCATCGCGCAGCATTCGCCGGCCGAATGACGATGTGGCCGGCACGCGCGCGTCGTGCCGGCCACATCGTCGAGGAAAGGCTACGCGCGCGGCGGGCCGCGCCGCGCCGCATTGCGCGCTTAGACGCGCTCGATCGCGATCGCGATGCCCTGGCCGACGCCGATGCACATCGTGCACAGCGCGAAGCGGCCGTTGGTGCGATGCAGCTGGTACATCGCGGTCGTCACGAGGCGCGCGCCCGATGCGCCGAGCGGATGGCCGAGCGCGATCGCGCCGCCGTTCGGATTCACGCGCGGATCGTCGTCGGAGACGCCGAGCATGCGCAGCACCGCGAGCCCCTGCGACGCGAACGCCTCGTTCAGCTCGATCACGTCGAACTGGCCGATCGTCATCCCGAGTCGCGCGAGCAGCTTCTGCGTGGCGGGCGCCGGGCCGATGCCCATCACGCGCGGCGCCACGCCGGCCGTCGCGATGCCGAGCACGCGGGCGCGCGGCGTCAGCCCGAAGCGCTTCGCGCTCGCTTCGTTGGCGAGCAGCAGCGCGGCCGCGCCGTCGTTGACGCCCGACGCGTTGCCGGCCGTCACCGAGCCGTCGGGACGCACGACGCCCTTCAGCTTGGCGAGCACGTCGAGCGACGTTTCGCGCGGATGCTCGTCGCGCGAAAACACGACCGGATCGCCCTTCTTCTGCGGAATCGTCACCGGGACGATTTCCGCGGCGAGCGTGCCGTCCTGCTGCGCACGCGCGGCCTTCTGCTGGCTGCGCAGCGCGAACAGATCCTGGTCGGCGCGGCTGACGTTGTAATCGACCGCGACGTTCTCGGCCGTCTCCGGCATCGAATCGACACCGTGCAGCTGCTTCATCAGCGGATTGACGAAGCGCCACCCGATCGTCGTGTCGTAGATGTCGGCCTGGCGCGCGAACGCGCTGGCGGCCTTGCCCATCACGAACGGCGCACGCGTCATGCTTTCGACGCCGCCCGCCACCATCAGCGCGGCCTCGCCCGACTTGATCGCGCGCGCAGCCACGCCGACCGCGTCCATGCCCGATCCGCACAGCCGGTTGATCGTCGAACCGGGCACGCCGTCGGGCAGGCCGGCCAGCAGCGCCGACATGCGCGCGACGTTGCGGTTGTCCTCGCCGGCCTGGTTCGCGCAGCCGTAGATCACGTCGTCGAGCGCCGTCCAGTCGACGTCGCGGTTGCGCTCGACGAGCGCCTTCAGCGGCACCGCGCCGAGGTCGTCGGCACGCACGCCCGACAGCGCGCCGCCGTAACGGCCGATCGGGGTACGGATCGCATCACACAAAAAAGCTTCGGTCATCGGTGTCTCCGGTCTCATGCAACGCTGGGAAATAACTGCAACGCGCCCCTTGCCTTGCCCGCCGGGATGCGCTTAAATGTTCTTTATACGAACATAAGATCGTGTATCGAACGATTTCCGCATCATAGGGAGTGCGGGGATGCGCTGTCAAGCGCGCGCGCCGCGGTGCGGTTGGCGTGCCGGGCCCCATGCGCTATCTTCTCGGCTGCACGACAATCCGACCGTTCATGACCACCGAAGACATCCAGACGAAACCCGGCGACTCCTATGTGCAGTCGTTTGCGCGCGGCCTCGCGGTGATCCGCGCCTTCGATGCGCAGCGCCCCGAGCAGACGCTCACCGAGGTCGCGGCGGCCGCCGGGCTCACGCGCGCGGGCGCGCGCCGCATCCTGCTGACGCTGCAGACGCTCGGTTACGTCGAGGCCGACGGCCGGCTGTTCCGGCTCACGCCGAAGATCCTCGAGCTAGGCTTCGCGTACCTGACGTCGATGCCGTTCTGGAATCTCGCCGATCCGGTGATGGAGCAGTTGTCCGCACAGATCCACGAGAGCTGCTCGGCAGCGGTGCTCGATCGCACCGAGATCGTCTACGTGCTGCGCGTGCCGACCCACAAGATCATGACCATCAACCTGTCGATCGGCAGCCGCCTGCCCGCGTACTGCACGTCGATGGGCCGCGTGCTGTTGTCCGCGCTCGACGATGCGACGCTCGACGACACGCTCGCGCAGAGCAACATTCGCGCGCACACGCCGCGCACACTCACCGACCTCGGCGAACTGAAGGCCGCGATCGCGCAGGTGCGCCAGCAGGGCTGGGCCGTGGTCGACCAGGAGCTCGAGGTCGGGCTGATGTCGATTTCCGCGCCGATCCGCAACCGCCGCGGGCAGGTGATCGCCGCGATGAACATCAGCGGCAACGCGCAGCGGCATACCGCGAAGCAGATGGTGAAGGAGTTTCTGGGGCCGCTGCAGCAGGCGGCGCAGACGGTGTCGGAACTCGTCGCGAGGCGCGGTTAGACGCAATGCGCGCACCTCACGCGCGATGCCGTCCGAACCGAAGACCATCGCACGACATGGCGCGACATCGCGCGGCCCGAGCGGCCGCGCGCCGCCTCAGTCCATCGACTCGCGCGCGGTTTCGCGCAGCATCGCGACCGCGATCAGCGACAGCACCACACAAGCGGCCACATAGCCGGCCGGCGCGAGCTTGCTGCCGGTCGTCTTCACGAGCCAGGTCGCGACCAGTTGCGCGGTGCCGCCGAAAATCGTCACCGCCAGCGCATACGCGATCGAAATGCCGGTCGCGCGCACATGGCGCGGCAGCGATTCGCACATCAGCGCCATTTCCGATGCCGAGCCCAGCGAATAGAACAGCAGCATCAGCGCGGTCAGCGGCAGGATCACCGACAGCGTCGGATGGTGGTTCATCAGCCAGAACGCGGGGAACAGCAGCAGCACCAGCACGCCGCGCCCGACGAAGATCGGCATGCGCCGGCTGCCGAGGCGGTCCGACAGCCAACCGAACAGCGGGCACGTGACGAGCATCACGCAGCCCGACGCGACGCCGACGAACATCGACAGCTTCATCGGCACGCCGAGCGTATGGATCGCATAGGTCGGCATGTAGAAGGTCAGGATGTAGGTCGACACCGTGCCGCCCATCACCGTCAGCATCAGCAGCAGCACCGTGCGCGCGTGCTTCGAGAACAGCTCGCGCAGCACGCCGCGCTCGATCGCGTGGTGGTGGTCGCCCGGCGCGTCGTCGGCGAGGCGGCGGCGCAGGTACATCCCCACCGGCGCGATCAGCAAGCCGGCGAAGAACGGCAGACGCCAGCCCCAGCCTTCGAGCGCGTCCTTCGTCAGCGTGTTCGACAGCAGCGCCGCGAAGCCCGAGCCCATCAGCGCCGCGCCGCCTTGCGTCGCGAGCTGCCAGCTGGCGCGAAACGCGCGGCGCGACGTGCCGCCGTGCTCGATCAGCGTCGACGTCGCCGCGCCGAACTCGCCGCCCTGCGAGAAGCCCTGCATCAGCCGCGCGACGACGATCAGCAGCGGCGCGGCGACGCCGGCCTGCGCGTAGGTCGGCGCGATCGCGATCAGGCCGGTGCCGAGCGCCATCAGCATGATCGTCAGGTTCAGTGCGGCCTTACGGCCCTTGCGGTCCGCATAGACGCCGAGCACGACGCTGCCCAGCGGCCGCGTGAAGAAGCCGGCGGCGAACGTCGCGACCGACAGCAGCAGCGACGTGGTCGGATCGCTCGACGGGAAGAACAGCCTGCCGATCAGCACCGCGAAGAAGCCGTACACGGTGAAGTCGAAGAATTCGAGCCAGTTGCCGATCACCGCCGCCGCGATCGCGCCGCGCTGCGTGACGGCCGGTGCATCGTGCGTGTGGACCGCGGCGGCGCCGGCCGCTCCGGCGTGCAGCGCGAGAGGATCTTTCTGCATCGTTCAATCTCCTGACAATGCGGCCGAAAGCGCCGCGCGGCCACCGCGGCCGGGATCACTGCGCGAGGTAACGCTCGACGAGGCGCGTCCAGAAGGCCGCGCCGATCGGCAGGTTGCGATCGTTGAAGTCGTACTTCGGGTTGTGCACCATGCAGCCGTCTTCGCCTTCGCCGTTGCCGAGCCGCACGAACGAGCCCGGCCGCTGCTGCAGCATGAACGCGAAGTCCTCGCTGCCCATCAGCAGGTCGGCCTGCTCGACGACGTGCGCGTCGCCGACCAGCTCGCGCGCGACCTGCGCCGCGAAGTCCGTTTCGGCGTCCGTATTGACGACGACCGGATAGCCTTCGATGTACTCGACGTCGGCCGTCGCGCCGTAGCTCGCCGCCTGCGTCTCGGCCAGCTCGACGATGCGGCGCTTGAGCAGCGCGCGCACGTCGGGGCTGAACGAACGCACGCTCAGTTCGAGCCGCGCGCCGCTCGGAATCACGTTGTTGGCGGTGCCCGCGTGCATCGAGCCGACCGTGACGACCGCCGGCTGCGACGGATCGACGTTGCGCGCGACGATCGTCTGCAGCGCCATCACGATGCTCGCCGCGACCACCACCGGGTCGACCGTCAGATGCGGGCGCGCCGCATGGCCGCCGACGCCCTCGATCTTGATGATCGCCTTGTCGCCGGCCGACATGAACGGGCCGCGCCGCGTGAGGAACACGCCGGGCGCAGCGCCCGGATGGTTGTGCATGCCGAACACCGCATCGCACGGAAAGCGCTCGAACAGGCCGTCGTCGATCATCTTCTTCGCGCCGCTGTCGACGCCGTGCTCCTCCGCCGGCTGGAAATACAGATGCACCGTGCCGCGGAAGTTGCGCGTCTTCGCGAGCTGCTGCGCGGCGCCGAGCAGCATCGTCGTGTGGCCGTCATGGCCGCATGCGTGCATCTTGCCGTGCGTGCCGCTCGCATACGGCAGGCCGGTGGCCTCGACGATCGGCAGCGCGTCCATGTCCGCGCGGATGCCGATGCTGCGCGCGCCGTCGCCGACGCGCAGCGTGCCGACCACACCCGTCCCGCCGACGCCGCGCGTCACTTGCCAGCCCCACTGCTCGAGCTTGTGCGCGACCAGCGCGGCCGTCTCGTGCTCCTCGTAAGCAAGCTCGGGATGATGGTGGATGTGATGGCGGATCTCGCGCAGCGCGGCGGCTGCGGGCATCAGGTCGTCGATTTCGGTGAAGCGGACATCGGTGGTCATCAAGCGGGCTCCTGCTGAGCGTCTGCGTGTCAGCCCGCACGCGGCGAGCGGCATGCGGGAAAGCGAGCCACTATAACGAGCCGATATCGGTTCAATAAGATGCGGAATTTTTCACCCCGATAAAGTTTATTAATCAGGGTAAACACGGCTCTCGGCGGCCGACACGTGCACGCCGTTGACGCCGCGGCCCAACGGTTTATCGTTCACGTTCCGGCCGGCGGCACGCGCAGCGCGCCCGACCGCGCCACTATCAAGGAGACCCCATGACCGCTGCCGACCACGCGCCCATCAGCCGCTTCCCCGTGCCCGCGCTCGACGATCTGCCCGACGACATTCGCGCACGCATCGCCGCCGTTCAGGAGAAGTCGGGCTTCATCCCGAACGTGTTCGTCACGCTCGCGCATCGCCCGGACGAGTTTCGCGCGTTCTTCGCGTACCACGACGCACTGATGGACAAGCCCGGCAATCTCAGCAAGGCCGAACGGGAGATGATCGTCGTCGCGACCAGCAGCGCGAACCAGTGCCAGTATTGCGTGATCGCGCACGGCGCGATCCTGCGCATCCGCGCGAAGGATCCGCTGATCGCCGACCAGATCGCGACGAACTACCGCAAGGCCGACATCACCGCGCGGCAGAAGGCGATGCTCGACTTCGCGATGAAGGTCTCGCAGGCCGCGCATGAAGTGGGCGAAGCGGACTTCGACACGCTGAAGTCGCACGGCTTCAGCGACGACGACGCGTGGGACATCGCGGCGATCGCCGCGTTCTTCGGCATGTCGAACCGCCTCGCGAACGTGACCAACATGCGCCCGAACGCGCAGTTCTACGCGCTCGGGCGTTGACGGCGCGGGCCGTCGCGGGCGCAGCCTGCCTCGTGCTGCCGCGCCGTTCGCCGCATGCGCCGGCCGGCAGCGGCGCAGCCGCAGAACGCGCGGCCGAAACCCGCGCTTGCCCGCCTACCCGACCTGCTTCAACGTGTGCAGCCCCTCTGGCAGCTTCGCGTCGGGGAACATCGTCGACAACGTCGTATCGCGCCACCGCGCCGCCTCCTGTGCGCGCTGCGTTTCGGCCTGCTCGCAGACGAACAGCGCGTCGGCGCCGAGCAGCAGGCGCAACGGCACGTCGTCGCGGCGCGACAACTCGACGATCAGCGCCGCGATCCGGGCCGGGTCGCCGACTTCGCGGCCGCCATACGAGCCCAGCATGTCCAGCATTTTCCCGACCGACGGCTGATAGTCGGGCAGCAGCGCGTCGACTTCGCGCTTCGCCTGCGCGGCCCACTCGGTTCGCATCCCGCCCGGCTCCAGCGTGCACACGCGCACGCCGAACGGCGCAACTTCCTTCGCGAGCACATCGCTGAACCCGCCGACCGCCCACTTGGCGGCCTGATACGCCGAGAGGCCCGGCGTGGCCGTCCGCCCGCCCACCGACGACACCTGGAAGATGTGGCCCGAACGCTGCGCGCGCATCGTCGGCAGCACCGCGCGCGTGAGGTTGATCACGCCGAACAGGTTCGTGTCGATCTGGTCGCGGAACCGCTCGGCGCTCATCTGCTCGAACGGCGCCGTATGGCCGTAGCCCGCGTTGTTCACCAGCACGTCGATACGACCGAACGCGTCGCGCGCGACAGCGGCCGCATGCGCGGCCGCGGCTTCGTCCGTCACGTCGAGCTCGACCGTTCGCAAGCGGTCGCCGTAACGTTCCGCCAAATCGGCAAGCCGCGCGGGATCGCGCGCCCCGGCCACCAATCGATCGCCCGCCGCCAGCACCGCGCCCGCGATCGAGCGCCCCAGGCCGCGCGCGGCCCCCGTCACAATCCAGACCTTCGACATATTCGACTCCCGTCCAACGTTGAACCGCTCACAATGAATGATTACTCACTCATTAATATCGACGCTACATCGGGCGCTTGCATCCTGTGTCACGCTGCTTGAGCCCGTGTTCGTCCCTGCGGCGGCGTCCGGTCCGAACCGAACCGGGCGCGCCGTATTGCTTCACCCGCACGTTGCGCACGCCGATCCGGCGCGCCGCGCGAGCGCTCACACCGCGTGCAATACCGCCCAGAGCGCGCGAAACCCGGCCTCCCGGTACGCATCGGCCGCGGCCGGCTCGCGCGCGATCGACTCCATCGCCGTTTCGGCGATGGCCGTAAACAACGACGCGCGAAACGCATGCGCATGCTCGGCCTGCAAGCCACCCGACGCGGCGGCGTGCTCGTGCAACAGCGCATGCACCGCGCCGAAGCCTTCGGCGCCTGCCGCACGATGAGCGTCGTCGATACGCCCGCTCACGATCAACTGCTGCAGCGCGCGCCGCCCGTCCGGGTTCGCGACGCCCCACGACACATAGCCGTTCCAGGCATGGCGCATCGCCTGCTCGGCCGATGCCTGCTCCGGAAAGCCGGTCATCATCGCGTCGCGCATGCCGGCCTTCAGGTCGAGATACAGCGCGTTCAGCAATGCATCCTTGCTGTCGAAATAGGTGAACACCGTGCCTTCCGCGACGCCGGCGAGCCGGGCGATGCGCGCCGTCGTCGCACTCGCGCCGTCCTCCGCGAGCGCGCGCGCCGCGGCGGCAAGGATGGCCTCCTGTTTGTCGGGACTGCGGGGACGGGCCACGTTCGGATCCTTTAATGAGTGAGCACTCAATCATAATCAAGACGACGAATGAAACGCAAGCGCTGTTACAAGCGCGCCCACTGCAGACATCCCGCAGCAAAAACGTGCACTATTAGCGTTTCCACGTATCGGCGTGCCAACCCACCGGCGCCGGTGCTTCGATGTCCGTTCCAACGCTCACCCGTTTCAGACCGCGAATCCTCCATGACGAACAAGCCCAACCAGACCGAAGCCGAGCAGCCCGTCGACATGATCATCTTCGGCGGCGGCGGCGACCTGGCCGCCCGCAAACTGCTGCCCGCGCTCTACATGGCGCATCTGCACTGCAACCTGCCGCCGGACACGCGCATCATCGCGGTCGGCCGCCGCGACTGGGGCATCGACGGCTACCGCCAGTTCATGGACGAGCAGTCGCGCCCGTTCATCGACGCGAAGGCGTTCGACGCCGATGCCTGGGCGCGTTTCCTGGACCTCTTCAAGTACGTGCTGATCGACGTGAACGCGCCGCAGGACTACGCGCGGCTCGGCGAAGCGGCGCGTAGCGACGCGATCCGCGTGTTCTACCTGTCGACGTCGCCGGAGCTGTTCACGACGATCTGCGACAACCTGTCGGCCGCGCATCTGGTCGATGCGCGCTCGCGCGTCGTCCTCGAAAAGCCGCTCGGCCACGACCTCGCATCGGCGCAGGCGATCAACGATGCAGTCGGCAAGCATTTCGCGGAATCGCAGATCTACCGGATCGACCATTACCTCGGCAAGGAGACGGTGCAGAACCTGATGGTGCTGCGCTTCGGCAATCCGATCTTCGGGCCGCTGTGGCAGGCGCCGAGCATCCGCAGCGTGCAGATCACGGTCGCGGAAACGGTCGGCGTGGGCAGCCGCGCGGGCTTCTACGACCACACCGGCGCGCTGCGCGACATGGTGCAGAACCACCTGCTGCAGCTGCTGTGCATCGTCGCGATGGAGCCGCCCGTGTCGCTCGACCCGGACGCGGTGCGCGACGAGAAGCTCAAGGTGCTGCGCTCGCTGCGGCCGATGGCGCTGTCGGACGTCGCGCGCGACACGGTGCGCGGCCAGTACACGGCCGGCGCCGTCGACGGCCAGCCGGTCAAGGGCTATCTCGAGGAAGACAACGTGCCGGCCGACAGCCACGCCGAGACGTTCGTGGCGCTGCGCGCGTACGTCAACAACTGGCGCTGGGCGAACGTGCCGTTCTTCCTGCGCACCGGCAAGCGGCTGCAGCGCCGCCAGTCGGAGATCGTGATCGAATTCGCGGACATGCCGTTCTCGATCATCCCGAGCGGCCCGCGCCACTACAGCAACCGCCTCGTGATCCAGCTGCAGCCGGAGGAATCGATCCAGCTGCAGATGCTCGCGAAGGAACCGGGCAGCGGAATGAAGATGGTGCCCGTGAGCCTGAACCTCGACCTGCAGCAGGCGATTCCGGAACGGCGCGCGGAAGCATACGAGCGGCTGCTGATCGACGTGATCCGCGGCCGCCTCACGCACTTCATGCGCCGCGACGAGCTCGAAGCCGCGTGGTCGTGGGTCGAGCCCATCCTCGACGGCTGGAAGCAGCTCGGCGACCGCCCGCGCCTCTATACGGCCGGCACGTTCGGGCCGGCCGCGTCGTCGGCGCTGCTCGCGCGCGACAACATGTCGTGGTCCGAAGAGGCGTAAGCCGCCCGCCGGCAGGCCCGCCGCGCACGCGCGCGGCGCGCCGTCACAGCGGCCCCATCCAGGCGGCCTTGCGCCGCGCGGGCGCTTCGCTGCCGGTGCCGCTGCCGCCGCGCAGCGCATCGATCAGGTAATCGACGAACGACGCGATCCGCGACGAAATCGCGGTGTTGCGGTAATACACCGCATTGATCGGCTGGTCGACGTCGAGCGTGTGGCGCGTCAGCACCTGCACGAGCCGCCCGGCCTCGCGATCCTGCGCGGTCATGAAGTCCGACAGGCAGACGATGCCCGCGCCGTCGAGCGCGAGCTGTCGCAGCGTCTCGCCGCTCGACGACCAGATCGCCGGCTCGATGCGGGCCGGCTCGCCGTCCGCGCCGAGGATCGGCCACACGTTCAGCGATTCCGGCTGCGTGAAGCCGAGCAGCGTGTGCTTGCGCAGCTCGTCGGCCTTGCGCGGCTGCCCATGCGCGTCGAGGTACGCGGGGCTCGCGAGCATCCGCAGCCGGCTGTTGCCGATGCGCCGGCTGTGCAGCGTCGAATCCTTGAGCCGGCCGATCCGGATCGCGACGTCGGTGCGCCGCTCGAGCAGGTCGATGATCCCCTCGTTGCTGTTCAACTCCAGTTCGACCTTCGGAAAGCGTTCGCGGTAGCCGCGCACGAGCGGCACGATCACGTGCAGCATGAACGGCGTCGCCGCGTCGACGCGTAAGCGCCCCGACGGCATCTCGCGCCGCGCGAGCATCTGCTCCTCGGCATTCTCGACGGACTCGATGATCGCGCGCGCGTCCTGCAGGAACGCCCGCCCTTCCTCGGTCAGTTCGAGCCGGCGCGTGGTCCGGCGCAGCAGCGTGGTCTTGAGCTTCTCCTCGAGCCGCGCGAGCGTACGGCTCGCGGCCGACACGGTCAGGTCGAGCCGCTGCGCGGCAGCGGTGATCGAGCCGGTGTCGACCATGGCAGCAAAGGCCTGGAGTTCGTCGAGCGTGATCTTCATTATTGATCTCAAATCAAAACAATTTGGTTTATAGACGAGTTTTTCCGCAAAAGTAAAGCCGGCACACTGCGATCCGTCCTCACCGGAACCAGGATCCCGTCATGCCACTCGCCCTACTTGCGCTGACCATCAGCGCGTTTGCCATCGGCACCACCGAGTTCGTGATCGTCGGGCTGATCCCGACCATCGGCGCCGATCTCGGCGTCAGCCTGCCGTCGGCCGGCCTGCTCGTCAGCCTCTATGCCTTGAGCGTCGCGATCGGCGCGCCGCTGCTCACCGCGCTCACCGCCCGCGTGCCGCGCAAGACGCTGCTCGCCGCGCTGATGGCGCTGTTCACGATCGGCAATCTCGTCGCGTGGCAGGCGCCCGGCTACGAATCGCTGATCGTCGCGCGCATCCTCACCGGCCTCGCGCACGGCGTGTTCTTCTCGGTCGGCTCGATCATCGCGACCACGCTGGTGCCGAAGGAGAAGGCCGCCAGCGCGATCGCGACGATGTTCAGCGGGATGACCGTCGCGTTCGTCGCGGGCATTCCGCTCGGCACCTTCATCGGCCAGCACTTCGGCTGGCGCGCGACGTTCCTGATCGTCGCGCTGTTCGGCGTCGTCGCGTTCGCGGGCGCGGTGGCGTTCGTGCCGCGCGGCCTGCCGCAGACGGCGCCCGCGCCGCTCGCCCGCCAGTTCCGCGTGCTCGCGCAGCCGCGCCTGCTGCTCGTCTATGCGATGACGGCGGTCGGCTACGGCGGTTCGCTGATCGCATTCACCTACATGGCGCCGCTGCTCGAACGGATCGCCGGCTTCACGCCGTCGCAGATCAGCCTCGTGCTGGTCGGCTACGGCGTGTCGGTCGCGTTCGGCAACGTGTGGGGCGGCAAGCTCGCCGACCGCGTCGGCCCCGTCGGCGCGCTCAAGCGGATCTTCCTGCTGCTCGCCGTCGTGCTGCTCGCGCTGACCTTCACCGTGCACGTGAAATGGCTCGCGGTGCTGACGATGCTCGCGTGGGGCGCGGTCGCGTTCGGCAACGTGCCGGGCCTGCAGGTGTACGTCGTCAAGCAGGCGCGCCACTTCGCGCCGGACGCCACCGACGTCGCCTCGGGCTTCAACATCGCCGCGTTCAACCTCGGCGTCGCGGGCGGCTCGTCGCTCGGCGGGCTGATCGTCGCGAACGTGGGCCTCGGCCATACGCCGTGGATCGCCGCGCTGGTCACGCTCGGCGCGTTCGCGCTGACCGCGCTCAGCGGCCGCCTCGACCGCAGCGCCGGGCTGCCGGAACGCACGGCCGAACCCGTCGAACTCGCCCATTGAACGTCACCCTTTTTGCAGGAGCGACCCAGCATGAATGCATCGACCCGACGGCCGCCGTTCGCCGGCAAGACGTTCGAAGTCCGTTACGACGGCCTGACCGCCCTCAACGCCTATGACGAAGACGGCCGCCACATGCGCTACGCGATCACCGAAGGCCCGTACGCGGGTGCGACGGGCGAAGTCGAATACACGTGGCAGCCCGTCGCCGCCGACACCTGCGCGATCGCGTGGCAGGAAGCCGATCGCGCGACCGTCGTGCACATCGACGATTTCGCGGCCGGCACGTCGCGCACGTTCTTCACCGCGGCGTCGCTCGATTTCCACCGGCTCGACGGCAGCCTGCGCGCGGTCTGAACGGAGACGTCCATCATGTCCACGTCACTTCAAGCGCTCGCCGCCGGCTGCTTCAGCATCGGCATCGAGCTGCCGCTCGACAACGACTGGTCGCCGGCCGGCGACGCGAAGCGCCAGCACGACGGCCGCCGCCCCGGCGTGCCGGATCTGGCCAGGCACGCGGAACTCGCGCGACTGGCCGACACGCTCGGCTTCCGCGCGCTCTGGGTGCGCGACGTGCCGGTGTACGACCCGTCGTTCGGCGATGCCGCGCAGGTGTTCGAGGCGTTCTCGTATCTCGGCTACCTCGCGGGCATCACGCGCGACATCCTGCTCGGCACGGCGGCCGTCGTGCTGCCGCTGCGCGAGCCGCTGCTGACGCTCAAATCGGCCGCGACGATCGACGCGCTGAGCGGCGGCCGCCTGCTGCTCGGCGTCGCGAGCGGCGACCGGCCGGTCGAATATCCGCTGTTCGGCCGCGATTTCGCGTCGCGCGGCGCGAATTTCCGCGCACAGATCGCGTTGCTGCGCGACGGCGCGCGCGGCCACCTGCCGCCGGGGCTCGAGGTCCTGCCGCACGTCGCCGCGCCGCTGCCGCTGCTCGTCGCGGGCCTCGCGCAGCAGACCCCCGCGTGGATCGGCGAACACCTGGACGGCTGCCTCGCGTACCCCGGCACGCCGGACGACCACCGGCAGCGCGCCGCGAACTGGCGCGCGGTGGCCGGCAACAAGCCGTACGTGAGCTTCATCCACCTCGATCTCGCCGAGGACCCGCACGAACCGCTGCAGCGCCACCGCTTCGGCGCGCGCGCCGGGCGCATCGCGCTGGCCGAGGAACTCGCGGCGATGCGCGACGCAGGCGTGCAGCACATCGGGCTGCACTTCCGGCGCAACCGCCGGCCGCTCGACGAGACAATGTCCGAGATCGCGACGCACGTGCTGCCCGCGTTCCATGCGCCCGCAACGACCCGCGCCGCATAGCGCCGCACGATCCTTGATCTGAAATCAAATATTTTTGACCTCTGACGGCGTTTATCTCATCAGTTGCACCCGCCAGAATGACCCCATACCGCAACCGTTCCACCTCTTCCAGGAGCACACGATGAGCAAGATTCCCGCATTCGGCCTCGGCACGTTCCGACTGCAGGGCCAGGTCGTCATCGACTCGGTCCGCAACGGCCTCGAGCTCGGCTATCGCGCGATCGACACCGCGCAGATCTACGGCAACGAAGCGGAAGTCGGCGCGGCGATCGCGGCATCGGGCGTGCGTCGCGAGGACCTGTTCGTCACGACCAAGATCTGGGTCGACAACTACGCGCCGGACAAGCTCGCGGCGAGCCTCGAGGACAGCCTGCGCAAGCTGCGCACCGACTACGTCGACCTGACATTGATCCACTGGCCGGCGCCCGACAACGGCGTGTCGGTCGACGCGTTCATGACCGCGCTGGCCGACGCGAAGGCGAAGGGCCTCACGCGCGAGATCGGCGTGTCGAACTTCAACATCGCGCTGACGAAGGAAGCGATCGCGGCCGTCGGCAGCGACGCGATCGCGACGAACCAGATCGAGCTGAGCCCGTATCTGCAGAACCGCAAGCTCGTCGAGTTTCTGCAGAGCGAAGGCATCCACGTGACGTCGTACATGACGCTCGCCTACGGCAAGGTGCTCGGCGACCCGGTGCTCGACGCGATCGCGCGACGCCACCGCGCGACGCCGGCGCAGGTCGCGCTCGCGTGGGCGCTGCAGCTCGGCTACTCCGTCATTCCGTCGTCGACCAAGCGCGAGCATCTCGCGAGCAACCTGCTCGCGCAGACGCTGCGCCTGACCGACGAAGACCTCGCGCAGATCGCCACGCTCGAGCGCAACGGCCGCGAAGTGGATCCGGCCGGCCTCGCGCCGCAGTGGGACTGAGCGCGCCCATCCGTCGATCGACCCATCCGCGGCCAGCCGGCCGCGGCACTCAAAGGACACCAGCATGAACCACGACCCGCTGTTCCAACCGCTGCAATTCGGCGCGCTGACGCTGCCGAACCGTATCGTGATGCCGCCGATGACGCGCTCACGCGCGACCCAGCCCGGCGACGAAGCGAACGAACTGATGGCCGAGTATTACGCGCAACGCGCGAGCGCCGGCCTGATCGTCAGCGAAGGCACCTACATCGCGCCGCTCGGCAAGGGCTACGCGTGGACGCCCGGCATTCATACGCGCTCGCAGGTCGCCGGCTGGCGCAAGGTGACCGACGCCGTGCATGCCGCGCACGGCCGCATCTTCGCGCAGCTGTGGCACGTCGGCCGCCTGAGCCACACGAGCCTGCTCGGCGGCGCGCAGCCGGTGTCGTCGTCGCCGCTCCAGGCGAAAGGCGTGAACGTGTTCATCGCCGGCGACGACGGCAGCACGCCGGGCTTCGTGCAGGCGTCCGAGCCGCGCGCGCTGACGGTCGCCGAGATCGGCGAGATCGTCGCGCAATACCGCGCCGCCGCGCGCAACGCGATGGAAGCCGGCTTCGACGGCGTCGAGCTGCACGGCGCGAACGGCTACCTCGTGAACCAGTTCATCGACTCGAACGCGAACACGCGCACCGACGCGTACGGCGGCTCGCTGGAGAACCGTCTGCGCTTCCTGCGCGAGGTCGCGCAGGCGCTGATCGAAGGCACCGGCGACGCGTCGCGCGTCGGCATCCGCCTCGCGCCGCTGACCACGCTGAACGGTTGCGTCGACGACGATCCCGAAACGACCTACCTCGCGGCCGCGACGCTGCTCGGCGAACTGGGCGTCGGCTATCTGCACATCGCCGAAGCCGACTGGGACGACGCGCCGCTGATGCCGCCGGCATTCAAGCAGAAGCTGCGCGCAGCGTTCGGCGGCGTGCTGATCTATGCGGGCAAGTACACCGCCGAGCGCGCACGCGAAGCGATCGCCGCCGGCTGGGCCGACCTCATCGCCTTCGGCCGCCCGTTCGTCGCGAACCCCGACCTGCCCGAACGCCTGCGCAGCGGCGCCGCGCTCGCGCCGCACGATCGCAACACGCTGTTCGGCGGCGGCGCCAAGGGCCTCACCGACTACCCGGCGCTCGCGCAGGCTTGCGCGTGAACGTGAAAGTGAGCGCCCGCGCGATGGCGCGCCGATGTCAGACGAGCCGCATCGACAGCTCGACGTCGGCGCCGAACGGCACCGACAGGTAGCCGTTCGCCGGCGCGCGCACGTAGTCGAGGTAGTCGGGGCTGTGCTCGGCGTTGTCGGCGACGATGAATGCGCCGCGCCGCAGCCGCGGCTCGACGCGCGCGAGTATCTCCGGATACAGCGCCTTCGCGCCGTCGAGCAGCAGCAGGTCGACGGTGGCCGGCAGGTCGGTCGCGAGCGTCTGCAGCGCATCGCCTGCGCGGATCTCGACCAGATCCGCGAGCCCGGCCGCCGCGAGGTTCGCGCTCGCGCGCGCCACCTTCGACGCCTCGAATTCGCTCGTGATCACGCGGCCGCCGCCGTTGTCGCGCAGCGCGGCCGCCAGATGCAGCGTCGAGATGCCGAACGACGTGCCGAACTCGACGATCGAGCGCGCGCCGCAACCGCGCGCGAGCATGTACAGCAGCGTGCCCGTCTCGCGCGACACCGCGAGCGGATAGTCCTTCAGACCTGCATAGAAATCGGCGTAATCGGTCTTGCTGCGCATCAGCCGCGCCAGCTCGTCGCGCGACACGCCGGCGAACGCCGGGTCCGACGCGGGCGACGACGCGTCGGCTTCGTCGAACAGGCGCGCGAGCAGCGATGCGAGCGGATCTTGAATCAGGGTGGTCATGCAAATCTCCGGGTCAGGTTGAGCGCGTCAGGGCGCCCGACTAGAATATGACGAACTATTCACGTTTTACTATTCGCATTCCCGGAGCCGCCATGACCGACCGCCGCACCACCCGGATCGCCTCACGCAGACTGCCTCGGCAGGCCCGCTCGACCCAACTCGTCGACGCCGTGCTGCAGGCCGCTGTTCAGGTTCTGGCGGCCGAAGGCGCGCAGCGCTTCACGATGGCGCGCGTCGCCGAGCGGGCCGGCGTGAGCGTCGGCTCGCTGTATCAGTACTTCCCGAACAAGGCCGCCGTGCTGTTCCGCCTGCAGCACGACGAATGGCGGCAAACCTCCGGCATGCTGTGCGCGATGCTGCAGGACGGCGCGAAGACGCCGCTCGAGCGCCTGCGCACTGCCGTCCATGCGTTCGTGCGCTCGGAGTGCGACGAGGCGCCGATGCGCACCGCACTCGACGACGCCGCGCCGCTCTATCGCGATGCGCCCGAGGCGCGCGAACTGAAAGCCGAAAGCGAGCGCGTGTTCGGCGCGTTCATGCGCGAAGCGCTGCCGGACGTGCCGGACGCCGCGCGCACGCTCGCGGGCGACCTGATCGTGACCACGCTCACGGCGGGCGGCAAGGCGTTTTCCGAGACCGAACGCAGCGCGGCCGAGATCGACGCGTACTCGAACGCGATGGCCGACATGTTCTGCGCATATCTCGAGCATCTGGTCCGTGGCGCGCATCCCGCGCGCGACTGAGGCAGCGCGGCCGCGCTGCGCTGCCGCTGCAGTGCCACTGCCGCCCATCCCGCCTACGAATAGTCGCCTTAACGGATTCGAACTAGGCGTATACGCGCGTTTCTCGTCGACGAAGCCCCGCGGCACGCGGATATAAGCGCGCCGACATGCGCTGCATGCCGTTCCTCCAATGGGACGCGCCGGGCCGTTCGCCTAACCTTCGCTACGGCAAAGCACGCGGACCGGGTCCACCTCGCCGCGCGTGGTGCGACGCGACGCACGCGCGCCGGTTGGCGCGCGGCCGGCGACACCCGCCGCGCATCATGCGTGCGCACGACGATGCCGATCATTCCAACCAGATTCGAGACACCCTGACGACGGTCCGCCGCGGCCGTTTCAGCATGCTGATAAAGGAGCAAGCTCATGAGTGATACCCCGGTGCAGCCGACGGTCGGCGTCGGCGCGGAAGAAACGGACTTCGGCACCAAGGGAGTCATCGACCGGTACTTCGACATCTCGTCGCGCGGCAGCACGCAGCGCCGCGAAATCGTCGCGGGCGTGACCACGTTCCTCGCGATGGTCTATTCGGTGTTCGTCGTGCCCGGCATGTTGGGCAAGGCCGGTTTCGACACGAGCGCCGTGTTCGTCGCGGTCTGCCTGACCACGGCGTTCGGCTCGCTGCTGATGGGCCTGTGGGCGAAGCTGCCGATCGCCATCGGCTGCGCGATCTCGCTGACCGCATTCACAGCGTTCGGCCTCGTGCTCGGCAAGGGCCTGCACCCGAGCGTCGCGCTCGGCGCCGTGTTCGTGATGGGCGTCGTGTTCACCGGCATCTCGGTCACCGGCGTGCGCTCGTGGATCCTGCGCAATCTGCCCGCGGGCGTCGCGCACGGCACCGGGATCGGCATCGGCCTGTTCCTGCTGCTGATCGCGTCGAACGACGTCGGCCTCGTCGTGAAGAATCCGGGCGCGGGGCTGCCGGTGTCGCTCGGCCAGATCACCGCGTTCCCGGCGATCATGTCGATCGTCGGGCTCGCCGCGATCTTCGGGCTCGAGAAGCGGCGCGTGCCGGGCGGCATCCTGCTCGTGGTGGTGGCCGTGTCGGCGATTGGCCTCGCGTTCGATCCCGCGGTGAAGTACCGCGGCATCTTCGCGCTGCCGTCGCTCAGTGCGCCGGGCCACGCGTCGCTGATCGGCGCGATGGACATCAAGGGCGCGCTGTCGATGGCCGTGCTGCCGAGCGTGCTGGCGCTCGTGATGACCGCCGTGTTCGACGCGACGGGCACGATTCGCGCGGTGGCGGGACAAGCCGGCCAGCTCGATGCGCACGGCCGCATCGTCAACGGCGGCCGCGCGCTGACCGCCGATTCGGTCAGCTCGATCTTCTCCGGCTTCCTCGGCGGCGCACCGGCGGCGGCCTACATCGAGTCGAGCGTCGGCGTGGCCGCCGGCGCGAAGACGGGCCTCGCGGCAGCGGTGGTCGGCGTGCTGTTTCTCGTCGTGATGTTCTTCTCGCCGCTCGCGGCGCTCGTGCCGTCGTATGCGACGGCGCCCGCGCTGATGTACGTCGGCCTGCTGATGCTCGGCAGCGTGAACAAGCTGCACATGGACGACGTCGTCGACGCGATGTCGGGCCTCGTGTGCGCCGTCTTCATCGTGCTGACCGCGAACATCGTGACGGGCATCATGCTCGGCTTTTCGACGCTCGTGATCGGCCGCGTCGCGAGCGGCGAATGGCGCAAGCTGAACGTCGGCACCGTGCTGATCGCGGCCGTGCTCGTGACGTTCTATCTCGGCGGCTGGGCGATCTGAAGCCGGTGCGCAGCGGGACGGGAATGTTTGCGTTCACGCTCACCGGCGAGCGCTCTGCAGGCCCGGAAGCGGATGTTTCCAGGCTTTTTTGCCCGTACGGGCGTGGTGCTTCGCAGATGCGGCGAGCGCGTGCTGGCGCGTCGAATCACGATTGCGCACGCGGTGCTACGATCGCGCTTTGTGTTCCGGAACCGTCATGAATCCGTTCGGTATCGTCTCCGAATCAGATACGCGGACCGCGCCGCGCAAGCCGCCGTTCATCCCGTCGTTCGGCTTCGTCGAAACGCACGAATCGCAGCCGATCGACGCGCCGTCGGCTCGCATCATCGATGCCGTCGCCGCGCTCGACATGCGCGCCGATCCGGTGATCGATGCGCTGCTCGCCGTGCGCGAAGCGCCGGCGGCCGTCGCTCGTTTGGTGGGCCGCCGCAGCGGCGGCGCTGCGCGTGAACGCTTCGGCTTCGATACGTTCACGCTGCTGCATCGCGACGATACGTCGCTGTCGCTTGGCCTCGTCGGC
The DNA here is from genome assembly GCF_000745665.1 of Burkholderia sp. WP42. NCBI lineage: Bacteria > Pseudomonadati > Pseudomonadota > Betaproteobacteria > Burkholderiales > Burkholderiaceae > Burkholderia > Burkholderia sp. WP42. Next base: position 82,627 of record NZ_JQJT01000016.1, read on the forward strand.
CGCTTCTGGCGTCCGACGCCCGACGTCCGGCCAATCGACGACGCCGCGGCGTTCGTGCGGCACGCCGATCCCCACGACGCGAAGCTGGTGCTCAGGTTCGAGGTCGTCGGGCTGCCGAGCGGCGCGCGGTTCTTGCGCACGGAAACCTTCGTTCATTGCCCGAGCAAGCGCACGCGCGCGCTGTTCGTGCCGTACTGGCTCGCGATCCGGCTCGCGAGCGGCTGGATTCGGCGGCGGACGCTCGCGGCTGTGGAGCTTGCGGTGGGGTGAGGTGGATAGATAGCGTTGGATCAAGGGGGGCGGTTGGGCCGCCACCCGTCATCGGCAGGCTGCTTCTGCTTCTCTCACTCCGGTTGCCCAGCGGAAACGAACCATAGGCACCGAAACCATCGGGTATTGAGATTACTGACTGAACGGCTGAACCGGCGCGCTATCCGACCTACCGAGATCGGCAAAATTGAGCGTCCTGGCACCGCAGCCTTCTACCAGCTTGGGATCGTGGCTCGAAAAGAACACGACTCGATCTTTCGCCAGCGTGCGGAACAAGTCCATCAGGACACCGCGCGCAGCGGCGTCGAGCCCGTCGCCAGGTTCGTCCGCCACTACGACTGAGGATTCCCCTAGCGTGATGGCGCTCAAATAAATCTTCTTGCGGGTGCCGAGTGACATCTGTTCAAAACGCTTTTCCAGGTGCGACGCCAACCCGAAGCGATGTGCCAGATCGAGAGTGTCGCGACCGACTACCGTCCTTTTGATCGAGGCGACGAATTCGAGAAACTCGCGTCCAGTCTGGAACGGATACGCCATGCAGTCGTCCGGCACGTATGCTAGTGAAGACTTTGCCTTGAGCGGCGCGTCACGTAGTGAATGACCATTGATCCACACGTTACCTTCGTCGGCATCGATGGTCCCGGCGAGGATGCCAAGCAGCGTCGACTTGCCGCTGCCGTTCTCATCACAAAGCGCCACGCACCCTGCCCCGGTCACGTGGTGCAGCCCTTGGAATACGACGTACTCACCATAGCGCTTGCTGATGTTTTCGATTCGAAGCATTGTGAAGTCCATCAGATGAAGATTTGCCATGCGGCGACGATCCAGCTCACGGCGAGTGTTACGCCGAGCAAAACGGATTCTCTCGGAGCATAGCGTTGTGGCAAGCGCAGCAGCGCAAGCAGAGGCGCGCCTGCCGATACGATCGCAACGGCGACGTGGACCGACAGGGCTCCGTGCGCTACCAGAAGCACCGGCGCGACGGCGGCAAATGGCAGTGCGAGCATGACGACCGTCAGTACATCCGCACGAACCTGCACCATCGAGCCTAGCGGGAGCGATCGCACAAAATGGGCCGCCCGAACGTGACTCGCACGCAAATCGCGATAGGTCGTTGACGCGATCAGCGCGATCACGGCCTGTGCGATCAGCGTCAACGGCACGGCGCGCGTGTCGAAACCCCAAAGGTCAACCATGTAACAGGTAGAAGCGGCGACCGCGCCCATGACTGCGCAGCGGCTGACGGTCTCTGCGAAGTGACGCCCTAGAATACCGAGCTGCAGGTTGACGAAAACCGGAAGCCGATGTGCCGTATTTGCGGACATGCGACCGACTACTCGACGCCACGTCGGACCAAACTGCCTCGCACGCGGAGAGGATGCCGCAGGCGCATGGGCCAACGCGAACGCAGCAAGGATCAGCGACGCTGCTAGCAGTAGCGTCCGCACGGCGTTATCCGTCTGCAGCGCGCCGATCAGAACGAGATTGGCAACCACCAACGGAATTCCGTTACTGATATTGCGCGACAACGCGGCCAATTGCCATCCAAGCGTAATCATCGTCAGAGCGATAACGTACAGATAGTTCGAGGCCTTATCCGGCAAATAAGCGAACGCGATCGCTGCGGAAATGACGGGGAACAGCAGCGGCGTACTGGCAATCAGCACGACGGCTGCATCGAGGGCACGGCGATGCCGATCAGAAACAGGCAACGATTTGACGAAGACGGCAAACGGGCCGCCGCTAATGGCCGTACGTTGGATTAGCACCCAAAGCATGCCGATGGCTTCGAGCATATGCACCCAGACGAACCGCCATTCGAAGCCATGCTCCGGGGCCAAAGGTGCGAGTACCGGCGCACCCAGGAGGCGGGACTGTGCGAATACGGGCATTGTGGGCAGCAGCAGCAGGACAGTAAGGGATAGCGCCTGCCAGTGCCTATGCAGCACCCGGGCCGTCGCCAGTACGTACCAACGCAATCGCCACGAAAGCATCATTCTTATTCCCGTAATGCGCCACGCGGCCCCGCATGATCGAAGCGGTATCCTGCCATGTCGGCCGGCACGGCACAACTCGTACGCCACTGCCGCGCAGGCTGGATGAGCGTCGGGCAACTGTGTCGAAGGAAGCATATGGGGCGTTTGTCGGAATAGCGCATATAGGTTGGATCCGCAGCCACTTTGAGCATTCACCGATGTCCGCGCGGGTGTCGCGGATGAGAGCGGATAACGCCCTATACCGGGCTGTTAAACTGGCCGGCACCGGCGAACTCTCACTCCATGACTACTCTCGAACGAAACCGCCCATTGGCCGCATCCGAGATGTCTCTCGCTCGTTGGATGCTTGAGCACGGTGAGCCGAAGGCGCGAGATTTTTTGGAACAACTCGCAGAGGCCGAGGTTACGCCATGGCGCTGTCCTTGCGGCTGTGGGTCCATCAATTTCCAGATCAAGGGCCGCGACCCTGCGCCTCCCGGCGTACACGTCCTCGGCGATTTTATTTTCGGTCCACACGATGAAGCAGCCGGGATATTCATATTCGAGAGCGGCGGTTTGCTGAGTGGTATCGAGGTCTACGGGCTGGCAGGCAATGCTCCTGCAGAACTCCCCCGAGAAGATGCGCTTCGGCCTTTCTCTCCCAGTGGCGGCGAGTCATCGTAGATGCTGGGCCGAAGGATAGCTACACAAGTGGCGCGGGCCGCCTCGGCTGGCCGCGCCGCCGCCGCGAGCCTCGTATGGTCTACGCCCGCTCCAGGTCGGCTACAGCCGAACGCATCGGGTGCCGCCGACCACGAGCGGCTATTCAGCAGCGGGATCGCGATTGTCCACGATGTCGGTCCGGTATCGGATCATTCGCTACTGGACCTCTAAAGAACGTCGTTTCCAAGCCGATAATCGACATATCGCCGCAATCGATTCCGTATCTACGATGCCGTCAACCTTAATCATCCATCCGATAATGCCGGAGCGGCGCGTGAAGCTCGGTTTCAACTGGTCTGCCCTGATATTCGGCACAATCTGGGCATACTCGGAAGGGTTGGTTGTTCAAGGAGGGCGGATGGCCGCTGTCGATGCTGGCTCCGGTCTTCTCAGTTCCTCCGACCGTCCGGCCCTTTTGATTGCGGCGTTGATACCCTTCGTGGCAAAGAACATCTACAGTGCTCGCAATGGCGCCGTCTGGGTATGTCAGCGATTGCTGAATCAAGGCTACCGAGCGCTTTAGTAGTCGTACATGCGATGTGCGGCGACGAGCACCCTCGACCAGAAGCGGACACTCAAGTTGCCCTATATAACCCACGACGAACGTGGTCGCCATCGCCTGCGACATTAACTCGTTGGGCGCGGACGAAACGAACGGAAAGAAGAACGATTTAATTTAACGCCCCAATCTTGACCATATAGATAGCAAGCGATCGATGAAAAAGAAGAACTACCTATTCCCCCCGCAGCTCCACTGGCTTGGAAATGAGCACGGCTGCCCACCCTTCGATACGCTGAATACAATGCTATATTCAGCCGTGAAAGCTCACCCTAGCAATACCGATAAATCACAAATCATCGGAAAGCTAATGTTAATCGGACGCACCTACTCTGCTTCGGTGGAGCGGAGAAAGACCAAAGGGCTTGGCAAGGATGAAAGACGCGCGCTTGAAGTCGTCATCGAGGCCGCCACTGCTATTGCCGGGTCAAAATGTGCCACGCTATTAGATGCTATCGGATTGGACGACAAGCTCACCCTTGACCGCGTGCCCGAAGCCGCTGCTATTCATCTTGAACTTTGTCAGGCATTGGCGACCGCCAACAATCGCGAAAACAGCAGCCTAGCATCTAAATACCTGCACTTTCATCGGCCAACCTTTTTCCCCATTGTGGACTCGATTGTCCGTGAAGGTTGGTCGTGGGTTATGGACGATTTGGAAGGCAGCTATAAGGGTTGGCGCGACTTCGGAAAAGTCGCTCGCTATAAGGACTGGTGTGCGCGTGTTCTGGAACTCCGCGATTTGATGGAGGACAACCTTCGGCACGCCGTCAGTCTCCGGCAAATCGATAGCTATTTGTTGTCGATAATGTCTGTCGATGGGCAAGGTGGTTTGGGGTTACCACAGTAGACGTCGCGCTCAGTGAGAGACGGCGATCGCAAAGGGCAAGTCCGAGCGGCGCAGGTGGTTCGACCCGGAGCCCCTCGCTGCCGTGCTGTGATCCGCCAAGACTCAGGCTCCGGCAGGGCGTGATAGCGACGCCTGATGCCATCGAGCGTCCGATTCCGCTGAGATTGAACGTTTCTCGTGGGGCGATCTGCGACAGTCACCCGCCGCAGGACGGTAGCCGCCCGACGAGAGCACAAACGACGCCTCTTCCCCACGACGAACCGCACGACGCGATTCGAGGGTTTTCTATAAACTAAGCCCTCCCTTGAATCTTCGACCACCGACTTCGTCATGCATCGAATTGGATTTTTCGTTTGCCGCGGCCATGATGCTCTCGATCTCGGTGGCCCACTTTCCGCCTTTAATCAAGTAGCCACAGCCGCTGGCCATACTCCGTACGATCTCCATGTCGTCTCGCAGTCTGGAGGTCCGGTTCCCGGTAATACGGGCATTGCGATCGAGACAAAGCCGATCGGAAAGCGCACATTCGATACCGTCGTTTTCGTGGGCGGCGATTTAGATCCGATGCAGACACCGGAGAACATCGCAGCTGCCACGAAATTGGCCGCCCGGGCCTCGCGAGTGGCAAGCGTGTGCACAGGAGCGTTTCTGCTGGCGGAAACCGGCTTGCTGGACGGATTGAAAGCAACGACACACTGGCGATACGCTGCTCTATTGCAGTCGCGCTTCCCCCGCACCAGGGTCGAGGGCAATAGCATCTATGTCGTGGACGGCCGTATTTGGACGTCGGCGGGAATCGCCTCCGGAATAGATCTGGCGCTCGGCATGATCGATAGAGATCTGGGTTCGAATGTTGCGCGCGCTGTCTCCAGGCTTTTGGTCGTTCCGTATCGTCGACCAGGCGGGCAGTCCCAGTTTTCCGCCATGTCGCAAATGGAGCCGGAATCGGATCGTATCCGCATCGCCCTGAACTTTGCCCGGGAACATCTGGCTGAAGCGTTACCTGTGGAACGACTCGCCGATGCAGCGAGATTAAGCCTGCGACAGTTCGGACGAGCATTTCGCCGGGAAACGGGTGAAACGCCTGCCAAGGCCGTCGAACGTTTGCGGGTCGAAGCTGCGAGGCTGCGCCTGCAGGAGGGCAGCGAACCGATCGAACAAATTGCTCTGGCGGTAGGGTTCACTGATCCGGAAAGAATGCGGAGGGCCTTCATCAAACTGCATGGCCACCCTCCGCAGGCGATCCGACGCGAGAGCAGATTGAATAAAGCGCGCTGATCGAGCGCCGGCCGGATGGCGCTTGCGGTCGGTGTTTGCCTATATCACCCGCGCTCAACGGCTATCGGATTTCCGGGTAGCGTAATCATTCCAGATATCGCGATGCAATTTCCACGCACCGCCCTCCTTCAGAAAAAGGAGGATCTGCTTGCCACGGTATTTAACGGCTCCAGCATGGTCACGGATTTCCGCATCCGAAACCTCCGTCACGGCCCGGTCGTTACCGTAGAGCTCGTAATTGCTGAACGATACGGTGTCGGGCTTTGCCCCGGCATACTGCTTGGCGAAGTATGCGGCAATCGCGCTGCCACCCGTCACCCTGTTGCCGCCGGGCGGCAGCAGTGCGCCGTCGTGCGTATACAAGCGGCCTATCGCCTCGTAATCCCCTCGCGCAAAGGCATCGGCCCACCGCGCGTTTTCGGTATTGATGGCCGCTTCGATTCGAGGCTGCGGGCCACTGGCAACTGCCGGCACGGCAAAGGCGAAAAAAGCAAAGCAGGCCGCAACGGGGGCGGCAAGACGACGAATCTGTTGCATTTGAGATTTTTCCGATCAGATTTCAAATAGACGGGCCTGCGCCAGATCGCGCAGGTGAGGCAAGCAATGTTGGTTGCGGCTTCATCGAGAGCCGTGCGAGTCCTCGCAGACATTGCCCGCGGGAATTTCAGCGAACGCCCGGGATTCGTGCGAGTCCCTTGGATGCACCGGGCAGTTCTTTGTCGACCATCGCGATGACTTCTTGCCGTGCGTCTCTGGGGTGGCCGGAATGGAACGGCGGAGCGGGATCGTATTCGATTACGAGTTGCGTGAATTCGGCAGCCTGTTGACCGCGCAGCTTCGCCGCGACGCGAAGTGCGAAATCGATGCCGGCCGTCACGCCGCCGCCGCTCATGAAGCGGCCGTTGTCGTCTTCGACGAATCGATCCGGCACGGGGATGGCGCCATATTCGGACAGCTTGTTGACGAACGCCCAATGGCAGGCGCTACGCTTGCCATTGAGAATGCCCGTCGCAGCGAGCACCAACGATCCGTTGCAAACCGAGGTCACATGTTTGGCACTTTGGGCCAAACGCCGGATCTGCGCCTGATACTCGGGCCGCATCGGCGCCGTCAAATCGGAGCCACCGGGCACCAGAATCAGATCGGTTCGCTCGATATCGGCCAGCCGTTCGGTCTTGCCGTACACGACTCCGAATTCGAGCGTCACGTTGCCCCCATTGAGGCTCGCATAGCGAACGTTCGTATTCGGTAATCGGTGGAAAATCTCGCTGGGGCCGGCGAAGTCGAGCAGTGTCCCGCCGTCGTAATTGACAATCAAAATGTCGAGCGGGTCATTCGGAGCGAGTTCTCCTTTGCTGGCTGCCTGCGCAAGAGCAGGCGCGGTATGGCCAAGCAGTGCTCCGCCACCCAGTACGGCGCCGAGCGTGGCGATGCTTCCGAATTTGAGAATATCGCGGCGCGAACGACCGGCTTCGGTGAGTGGCTTCCCGGTGCGATTGTTTTCGCTAGTGTCGGTCAAGATCGTTTCTCCTTGCGCTTCGGCCGCTCCACTTTTGCAACGAGGCTGGGCCGGATTGAACACCACCGCGCGAATAACGCGCAGTGGACATGTGATCAGGTATGGATGAATCGGAAGGTCGTGCCGGGCTCGTGAACCCGAGTGCTCTGGCTTAAAGCTGCGAGGCGCCGCCATCGACAACCAGTTCGCTGCCGACCACGTAGGAGGATTCGTCGCTGGCGAGATAGAGCGCTGCGTAGGCAATGTCCTCTGCCTTTGCCAGACGGCCAACCGGGATGGTCTTCGCGAACTCGCTTTTGAAGTTGCGGACGTCCTCGTCCGACATCCCCCACTTGCTGAGCAGGGGCGTGTCCGTGCCACCGGGCGCGATCGCGTTGAACCGGATCTTGCGATCGAGAAACTCGTAGGACCAACTACGGGCAAGCGATCGCACGGCGGCCTTGGCTGCCGCGGTCAACGATATGCCGTGCTTGCCGGTCTGGGCGACGAACGAGGTGTTGAGGATGACCGAGGCGCCCTCTCGCAACTCCGGCAGCATCGCCTGAAGCGTGTAGACCACGCCCTTGACGTTGATGTCCATGATCTCGTTGTAGAGGTCATCGTCGATGTCATTCACTGCGGACGGGAAAGCCCAGCCAGCGTTGGCGAATACGACATCCAGGCCGCCGAACCGTTCTTTTAACTGGGCGGCAACGGCACGCATGTCGTCGATCGAACGCACATCGGCCCTGAAAACCAATGCATCGTCGCCAAGCTCGGCCTTCACACGCTCGAATGCAGCGACATCGCGACCGGTCACCGCGACCCGAGCGCCTTCTGCAATAAAGAGCTTCGCGGTCGCGAGACCGATTCCGCTAGTGCCGCCGGTAATCAAAGCCGATTTGTTCTTAAGCCTCATTCTCTGTTCCTTTCGTTTGCGCGAAATTGATCAAACCGGGAGCTCAATGGGCAATCGCATTTGTGCTCTTGATCCGGCTTGATTGCTGCGCAAATTATGGAACTGGAGCCGAATGGCTCAAAGGTCGTATAACCCTCACAATACGCCACACGACCCAGCTTGATGAATGACGCATTTCGGCGCTTACTGGCGGGCCGCGCGCAAGGAAGACGCGCTCGCGGCTAACCCTCGGCTCACGAGGCAGCGTGCTCGTACCAGTTGCTGGCTAAAACGGATGAATCACGGGCCTCGATGAAGTAACGGCGAGCAAACGAAGCCACCCCCGCGCTACCCTATCGATCCCCGCGTCAACGCCACCGCGCCACCGCGCCGCCGCGCCGCCGCCAGCCTCGAACCGATCGATGACCCGCATCCGCAACCACCTGAACACCGCGCAGCTCCACGCGTTCGTCTGCGTCGCGCATCACAAGAGCCTGCGCGCCGCCGCGCGCGAGCTCGGCGTCACGCAGCCCGCCATCACGCATACGATCCGCGAACTCGAAACCGCGCTGAACGCCGAGCTGCTCGTGCGCAGCGTGCGCGGCGTCGACCTGACCGCGTGCGGCCATGCGCTGCTGCCGCGCGCCGAGCAGCTGCTCGGCGACATGCGCCGCACCGTCGAAGCCGTCGAGCAGGTAAAAGGCGAGATGTCGGGCCGCGTCGCCGTCGGCACGATGCCGTCGATCGCGCTGACCGCGCTGCCGCACGCGGTCACCGCGTTCCGCCGCGCGATGCCGAACGTCAGCCTTCATCTCGAGGAAGTGACGGTGCCCGACGCGCTCGCGCAGCTGCACAACGGCACGCTCGACATCGCTGCGATGCACCATGTGCCCGCGCTCGACCGCGAATTCACGCAGACGCCGCTGCTGTCCACCGAGTTCACCGTGGTGATGCGCGACGGCCACCCGCTCGCGCACGCGCGCCGTTTAGAGGATTTACTCGACGCGGAATGGATCGTCACCGTCGGCGCCGAGCAGTTCCCGCACAGCGTGATGATGGCGATGTTCGAGGCGCGCGGCCTGCCGCTGCCGAAGCGCCTGCTGCGTTCGCCGATGTCGTTCGCGGTGACGCTCGGCCTGGTCGCACGCTCCGACGTGATCGGCTGCTTCACGCGCCCGCTGGCCGCCATGGTCGCGCCGCTCGGCATCCGCACGGCCGATCTCGACGAAACCATGCCGCGCTTCGACCTGTCGATCATCGCCCGCCGCGACCTGCTGCCGACGCCCGCCGTGTCGCAATTCGTCACATGCCTGCAGCGCGCGGTCAACGAAACGCTAGGCTGAATCGTTCCTTGCTTTGAAACGGCCGCATCGCGCGAGCGCGGCCGTCCGGGCCGGTATCGGGGCATGTCCTAGGCGCCCTGCCGGTATTTTGTCTTGATAATCTTGCGCACGTCGCGCGCCCGCATCGGGCATGCGAAACGGACCGTCCGACGCGAAGCCGCGCCGGGGCGAACGCTTACGGCGCGGCACAACCGCGCACCCATCGAACAAAACGAGGAGTCACCGAGTGAAAAAGATTCTTGCGGCTGTGACCGTGGCCCTGCTGGCCGTATCGGCCGGCACTGCATACGCGAAGGACTGGTCGACCGTACGCTTCGGCGTCGACGCAAGCTACCCGCCTTTCGAATCGAAAGGCGCCGACGGCAAGGTGGTCGGCTTCGACGTCGACCTCGGCAACGAGATCTGCCGCCGCATCGCCGCGAAATGCGTGTGGATCGAGAACGACTTCGACGGGATGATCCCGGCGCTGAAGGCCCGCAAGTTCGACGGCGTGCTGTCGTCGATGTCGATGACCCCGGCCCGCGAAGAACAGATCGCCTTCTCGGCGAAGCTGTTCAACACGCCGACGCGCCTCGTCACGAAGAAGGGCGCGGGCCTGCTGCCGACGGCCGAATCGCTGAAGGGCAAGACGATCGGCGTCGAGCAAGGCACGATCCAGGAAACCTACGCGAAGACGTACTGGGCGCCGAAGGGCGTCACCGTCGTCCCGTACCAGAACCAGGACCAGGTCTACGCCGACCTGATCTCGGGCCGCCTGAACGGCGCACTGCAGGACGCCGTGCAAGCCGAGATCGGCTTCCTGAAGACGCCGCGCGGCGCCGGCTTCGATTTCGCAGGCAAGGACCTCGACGATCCGAAGACGCTCGGCAACGGCGCGGGCATCGGCCTGCGCAAGGAAGACACCGACCTGAAGACGAAGATCGACGGCGCGATCGCCGCGATGCGCAAGGACGGCACGTACGACAAGATTGCGAAGAAGTACTTCGATTTCGACGTGTACGGCAAGTAACAGCGCGCAACGCGCGCTTTGCAGCCGCACTAACGGGCTCCGCAAGGAGCCCGTTTTTTTTGCGCCGGCGCGGCGCAAGGCTGCGCGAACGCTCGCGCGGGACGCGCCCCGCGGGCGATTGTTTTCGCGCCAAGCCGATGATTCGCAACGGAAAACGCGATACCGCCGACGCGGTTTGATAGCTTCGCGCAAGGCAACGTACAATCGACCTTCCACGCATACCGGATCATTCGCGGCTGCGCCGCCTTCCCCCATCATGCAAACGCAGACCCATCCGCTGATTTCCCCCGCCATCGGCACCGAACGTCAGATCACGAGCTTCCACTACGGCCCGCGCGGCGGCAAGAAGGTCTACATCCAGTCGTCGCTGCATGCGGACGAACTGCCCGGCATGCTGGTCGCCACGCTGCTGCGCCGCAAGATCGCCGCGCTCGAGACGGCGGGCAAGCTGCGCGGCGAAGTCGTGATCGTGCCGGTGCCGAACCCGATCGGCCTCGCGCAACACGTGTTCGGCGATCACCTGGGCCGCTTCGAGCTCGGCTCGATGCAGAACTTCAACCGCAATTTCCACGATCTCGCCGCGCTCGTGCTGCCGCGCATCGAAGGCCGGCTGACGGGCGACGCGCAGCGCAACGTCGCCGCGGTGCGCACCGCGATGCGCGAAGCGCTCGACGAGCAGAAGCCGCGCACCGAGCTGGAGTCGCAGCGGCTCGCGCTGCAGAAGCTGTCGTTCGACGCCGACATCGTGCTCGACCTGCACTGCGACAACGACGCGGTCATGCACCTGTACACGAACCCCGACCTCTGGCAGGACGTCGAGCCGCTGGCGCGCTATCTGAATGCGCAGGCGTCGCTGCTGGCGCTGAATTCGGTCGGCAATCCGTTCGATGAAATCCACAGCTTCTGCTGGTCGGATCTGCGCGACCGGTTCGGCGATCGCTTCCCGATCCCGAACGGCGCGATCTCGGTCACGGTCGAGTTGCGCAGCGAACGCGACGTGTCGTACGAGTTGGCCGAGCATGACGCGCAAGCGATCGTCGACTATCTGACCGAACGCGACTTGATCGACGGCACGCCGGCGCCGCTGCCGCCGCTCGCGCACCCGGCCACGCCGCTCGCGGGCACCGATCCGCTGGTCGCGCCGGTGTCGGGCGTGATCGTGTTCCGCACACCGGTCGGCGCGTGGATCGAGGCCGGCCAGGAAGTGGCCGACATCGTCGATCCGCTGACCGATCGCGTGATCACGCTGAAGAGCAGCGTGTCGGGCGTGCTGTACGCGCGGCAGGTCGTGCGGTTCGCCACCGCCGGAATGGAAGTCGCGCGCATCGCCGGCGCGACGCCGATCCGCAGCGGCTCGCTGCTGTCTGCCTGAGCGAACGGCCCGCGGCGCTATCGCCGCGTGCATCAACGAAATCGCCCGCTTGCGCGGGCGATTTGCTTTTCGGCTCAGGGGAATGCGACCGATGCGCCGGCGCAGCGGCCGGGCAGCGGCCCGGCAGCGGCCGACGTGCTGTCGACGCTCAGAACGCCGGCACGATCGCGCCGCCGAAGGTCCGGTCGATGAACTTGCGCACGTCGTCCGATTCATAGGCCGCGACGAGCTTCTTCACCCACGGCTTGTCCTTGTCCTGCGCGCGCACCGCGATCAGGTTCGCATACGGGCCGCGCAGGTCCTCGATCGCGATCGCGTCCTTCACCGGCGTGAGCCCGGCCTTCACTGCATAGTCGGTGTTGATCGACGCGGCATCGAGGTCGGGCAGCGCGCGCGGCAGTTGCGCGGCATCGAGCTCGACGATCCTGATTTTCTTCGGATTCTCGGCGACGTCGAGCGGCGTCGCGTTGACGCCGTTCGTGCCGACGCCCGGCTTCAGCTTGATCACCCCGTACTTCTGCAGCAACAGCAACGCGCGGTTGCCGTTCGACGGATCGTTCTGGATGCCGACCTTCCCACCTGCCGGCAAGTCCTTCAGCGCTTTCAGCTTCTTCGAATAGAAGCCCATCGGCGCGGTGTAGGTGAGCCCGACGTTGACGATCCGGTAGCCGCGCTGCTTGATCTGGCTGTCGAGAAACGGCTGGTGCTGGAAGCCGTTCGCGTCGAGGTCGCCGGCGTCGAGCGCCGCGTTCGGCTGCACGTAGTCGTTGAACTCGATCACCTTGATCGCGAGGCCCTCGCGTGCGGCGACTTTGGTCACCTCGCTCCAGATCTGCGCATCGGGGCCGCTCATCGTGCCGATCTTCAAGGTCTGCGAATCGGCGTGCGCGCCGGATGAGGCAAAGGCCAGCGCCGCGGCAAGCGCGCCGAGGCCGGTCAGGATCGAACGTCGCATGGTGTGCTCTTGTCCCGTTTCGTGATGGAGCGCGCATCGTGGCACGCCCGCTCAGCGGCACCAACCAAGCTTATTTCATGTGCATATTCCGGACAGCGATGGAATGACGCGCGCGTTCGGCATAACCCGTGGCGCGATCGCGCGGGAGCGACTGTGGCATCAGAACCACATATTCGTCAGATGACAACGCTGTCACATTCATTAAGTGGTCCGTCGATAAAGTTGCCGCCGGTCCGTGAGAGCGCCCATAGAGAGCGCCGGAGCCGCAACTGTAAAAGCCCTTTACTCGCTCGGAGAATCCTTTGAACAAGAAACTGTTGACCATCGCCATCCTGGCAGCAACGGCCGGTACCGCCCACGCGCAAAGCAGCGTCACGCTGTACGGCGTGATCGACGCCGGCATCAGCTACGTGAACCACAGCACCAAGAGCTCGACCGCGGCCGGCAGCAAGCTGTTCAAGTTCGACGACGGCATCGCGCAAGGCAGCCGCTGGGGCCTGCGCGGTACGGAAGACCTGGGCGGCGGCCTGAAGGCGATCTTCGTGCTCGAAAACGGCTTCAGCGTCGGCACCGGCGCGGCCGGTCAGGGCGGCGCGATGTTCGGCCGCCAGGCTTACGTCGGTCTGAGCCAGACGCAGTACGGCACGCTGACGTTCGGCCGTCAGTATTCGTTCTCGACCGACATCCTCGGCTCGTCCTACTCGACGGGCGGCAACACGGTCGCGGGCAACTACGCATACCACGTCAACGACGTCGACCAGCTCACGTCGAGCCGCATCAACAACGCCGTGAAGTTCCAGAGTGCGAACTACTCGGGCTTCACGTTCGGCGCGTTGTACGGCTTCTCGAACTCGACCGACTTCGCGGGCGCACCGGGCACGGGCACCACGAACACGGGCGGCTCGTCGCGTGCCTACAGCTTCGGCATGAACTATGCGAACGGCCCGTTCGCGATCGGTGCGGCGTACACGGACATCCGTTACCCGAGCCAGTCGGCGCCGGCGTTCTCGACGACGATCGCGAACCTCGCGCTGTCGAACATCCGCGACCTGCGCACCTACGGCGTGGGCGGCCGCTACGTGTGGGGCCCGGCAACGGCATGGCTGCTGTGGACGCGTACGCAGTTCTCGACGATCTCGGGCGCGGGCGGCACGTTCTTCAACGCATATGAAGGCGGCCTGAAGTATGCATTCACGCCGGCGCTGTCGGCAGCGGCGGGCTATACGTACACGAACGCGACGCGCAACGGCGGCTCGGCTCACTGGAACCAGGGCAACCTCGCGCTCGACTACGCGCTCAGCAAGCGTACGGACGTGTATGGCCTGGTGATCTACCAGGACGCGTCGGGCGACGGCGCGCAAGCGGCGATCGGCTCGAGCACGAGCAGCTACTTCGGCACGTCGGGCACGAACTCGCAGAACCAGCTCGCGGTGCGCGTCGGTATCCGCCACAAGTTCTAAGGCACCCGGCCGACGGTCCGCGCGGTTCGCGGACCCCGCCGGCAAGCAGCGCCCCGCGTGCGGGGCGCTTTTTTATGCGCTTTTAAGTTTCGCTTAATTCTGGGCTGAGAGGATGCTCTCACCCCCCCTGTTGGCCGCCTGAGCATCGGCGGCTTCTTTTTTTTGAGAACCACTACGGCACCGCCAGCAACTGCTCACAAGACAGGATCGGAGGCCATGATGATCGAAGATACCGTTTTCAGCCATCTGCACGCGATTCTGACGCGCCAGCATTCGCTCCCGGTCCAGAGCTGCCGCGTGTCGGTGGAAATGCTGCGGCCGTGGGGTCGCCCGTACCGGCTCGTCGAATGGACGATGCACCTCGACGCGCCCGCGCGGCGCCAGATCGTGCCGGCCGAATCGACCGACGAACAGATCGCCGAAGTCGTCGCGTCGCACGTGCCGGGCCGCCTGTACGGCGACGGCCGGCTGCAGTTCTGACGCCCGCCGAGGCCGGTTGCGCCGCGCGCTTGGGTCGTGCGGCACTCGGTCCCGTTTGACGGGGCAGCGAAGTCTGCTACGCTGCGCGTTTTCGTCCACGCAACACACGATGGAAAACGCATTCAACGAACGCGGCGTGACGATCACGCGCAACGGCCTGTCGGCCGCCGGGCAGGTCTTTCCGCTGCGTGACATTCGCAACGTCGACGTCGTCAAGATTCCGAAAAATCGTCTCGTACCGTGGCTGATCTCGCTGATCGGCGCGGCCGTCGCCGTGGCCGGCGGTATCGGCGCATCGAGCGCCGCGCTGGTGGTCGGCGTGATGCTGGTCGTGGTCGGCTATCTCGCCTGGACCACGCAGGACGTCACGTACCGGCTGATGGTCGAGACGCCCGACGGCAAGCGCGAAGCGCTGTCGAGCGTCGATGTCGAATTCGTCGAGCGCGTCGCCCGCACGGTGCGCGACGCACGCGCCGCCACGGCCGCCGGCTGATTTCCGTTGGGCGCGCCGAGCGCCTACTATGAAACGAGCGGCACGCCGCCGCATCGTTCGAGGAGGTCGGCATGAACGCCCAATCGCTGTCCGGCATGTTGCGCGCGCAGGAGCTGCTGCTCGTGTCGATGATCCGCGCGCTGCCGCCGGATACACGCAGCGCCGTCGTCGATCTCTATGCGGAGCAGCTCGCGTTCGCCGAGCAAGGCGGGTTCGAAGGTCATGGGGATCGTGCGACGCACGAGGCGTTCATCGCGCATGCGCGCAACCTGTTGATTCGGATCGAATCGTTGGCGTAGTGGGGCGGGCGGATGGTGGGGCAGGCTTCGTGCGGGGCGGTTGGGCCGTGGGGGCGGGTTCGCCCGGTTCGCCCGGTTCGCCCGGTTCGCCCGGTTCGCCCGGTTCGCCCGGTTCGCCTCGTTCGCCTCGTTCGCCTCGTTCGCCTCGTTCGCCTCGTTCGCCTCGTTCGCCTCGTTCGCCTCGTTCGCCTCGTTCGCCTCGTTCGCCTCGTTCGCCTCGTTCGCCTCGTTCGCCTCGTTCGCCTCGTTCGCCTCGTTCGCCTCGTTCGCCTCGTTCTCCCCGTTCTCCCCGTTCTCCCGGTTTGCCGGCCCCCGGTCCGCCGGGTTGCCGGGTTGCCGGGTTGCCGGGTTGCCGGGTTGCCGGGTTGCCGGGTTGCCGGGTTGCCGGGTTGCCGGGTTGCCGGGTTGCCGGTGCGAGCCAAGCGAACCCCGCCGCCTATGCAGCACGCCGGCGAATCGGCCGTTTTCCGTCCATTTGTCGTGAACGCTCCTCATCTGTAGCGATGTAGGCCATCGTTCGCCGCCTGTTGCGTCGATGACCGCATGTCCAGGGCGCTCGCCATGCCCTCCCCGTATTCAGGCTCCGGCGTGTAATCGGCACGACCGGCACCACCAGCGCGCCGCATCTCCGCATGTCAGCCCCGCTGCCCGAGCAGCGCGCCAAGGTTCGCGCCGGCACGATTGCTCAGCGCTCGACATCCGCGACGGCGAAAGTCCGCAATTTCCATCCGAGTCGCACGGCGAGCATCCGCGTCGCGAAGCCTGCCACGAGCGCGACGATCGTCGCCGGCCCCGCGCCGATACCCAGATACTGCATGCCGACGTACAACCCGCCCGTGAACAATGCGACGCTCGCGTACAGTTCGTCGCGCAGGACCAGCGGCATCTCGTTGCACAGCAGGTCGCGCAGCATCCCGCCGCACACGCCGGTGATCGCACCTGCCAGCACGACGATGATCGGCGCCGCGCCGGTCGACGCGCCGATGTCGCAGCCGATGATCGTGAACGCCGCGAGGCCGATCGCGTCGACGGTCACGAACAGCGTCTTCATCCGTGACAGGTGCCGCGCAGCCCACGACGCGGCGGTCGCGGCCGCGAGCGTGATCAGCAGATAGGCCGGATGCGCGATCCAGCCGAGCGGATAGTGTCCGAGCAGCACATCGCGCACGGTGCCGCCGCCGAGCGCCGTCACCGCGCCGACCAGCGCGAGGCCGAACCGGTCCATCCCGCGCCGCATGCCCATCAGCGCGCCCGACATCGCTTCCGCAACGATCGCAATCAGATATAGCGTATGCATCGTGCGCGCCTCAGCTTTCGATACGAAACAGGCCGCGCACACGCGCGCGCCCGGCTGCGTCGATCGCGGGCAGCGGCGTTGCCGGCTTGCGTTGCGCGTGGCGCTCGATGGTTCCCGAAGCGCCGAGCGCGACGACGCGGCGGATCAAAGGCGCGAAGTCGTCGCTGCGCGTACTGCGCGCGGATCGCGCATGTGCGAAATCGCGTCGGCCGACGCGCGCCACGTACGGCGGCTTCACGGCCACCGATAGGGTTCCGTCGTCGGTAGTCTTCATGTAGTCGGGCGAGACGGTCACCGCGAGCGGGATGCGCCGAACACAGCGGCGCGGCAATGCCGCACACACGGGTGGTCGCGACGATGGGTCGGCGGTGCGATGGATCATGCAGGCTCCTGATTCGATGTGGCGACCGCGCGCGCCGCAGCGGCGTTCGTCGATTGCGAAACGCGCGCATTGTCGAAGGGATGCCGCGATACCGGAACATTCTTTAGCCAAACTTTGACTGGCTAAATTTTATTTAGGAAAGGCCGATGCACGGGCCTCAGCCCCGGGCGCCGCGCCCTGCGCGCGGGCGGCTTCGCCTGTACCATCGTCTGCATGTTCGACACTTATCTGCGCCGATGGGATCTCGTTCCCGACGGCGGCCCGATCCTCAGCGCGAGCGGCGGCGTGCTGCCGGTCACCCGGCATGCGCAGCCCGCGATGCTGAAGGTCGCGACCTGCGACGAAGAGCGGCGCGGCAACGCGCTGATGACGTGGTGGAACGGCAACGGCGCCGCGCGGGTATGGCTGCACGATCGCGACGCGGTGCTGCTCGAACGCGCATGCGCGACGCCGACGCTGGGCGAGCTGTCGGCCGCCGGCCATGACGACGATGCGATCCGCATCGCGTGCGACGCCGTCGCGCGGCTGCATGCGCATCGCGCGCCGCAGCCGCCCGCGACGGTGCCGCTGCGCAACTGGTTCCACGCATTGCTCGCGCACGCGCGCGACGACGGCCACGACGAAGTGCTGCGCGTGTCGGCCGAGATAGCCCAGCGGCTGCTGGCCGCCCCCGTCGACGAAGCCGTGCTGCACGGCGACATCCATCACGGCAACGTGCTGAACTTCGGCGATCGCGGCTGGCTCGCGATCGACCCGAAGGGCCTGCACGGCGAGCGCGCATTCGACTATGCGAACCTGTTCTGCAATCCCGCGCACGACCTCGCGGTCGATCGCGCGCGCTTCGAGCGCCGTGTGGCGCTCGTCGCCGACGCCGCCAGATCGACCGGCAACGGCTGTTGCAATGGATCGTCGCGTGGGCCGGGCTGTCCGCGGTGTGGTCGATCGACGACGGACGGACGGCCGATACGCCGCTGCAGGTCGCGATGCTGGCCGCGCGTTCGCTCGGGCTGAAGTAGCACGGGGCGTCGCGCGGCCACGCGACGCACACGCCCCGTATCACCCAAAAAGACGCCGGCATGCGCCGGCGTTTCCTCCGATCCAACGCGCGATGCTCAGCGCGCGGGATTCAGCGTCAGGTTCATGTGGCGGTTCACGTCCTTGTACAGCAGATAGCGGAAGCGGCCGGGCCCGCCCGAATAGCACGCCTGCGGGCAGAACGCGCGCAGCCACATGAAGTCGCCCGCCTCCACCTCGACCCAGTCCTGGTTCAGGCGATAGACGGCCTTGCCTTCGAGCACGTACAAACCGTGCTCCATCACGTGCGTCTCGGCGAACGGAATCACGCCGCCCGGCTCGAACGTCACGATGTTCACGTGCATGTCGTGACGCATGTCGCTCATGTCGACGAAACGCGTCGTCACCCATGCGCCGTTGGTGCCCGGCATCGGAATCGGCTCGACCTCCTGCTCGTTGGTCACGAACGCGTCCGGCAGTGCGATGCCGTCGACGGCCTGATAGTGCTTGCGAATCCAGTGGAAACGCACCGCGGCATCGCTGACGTTGTGCAGCGTCCAGTCGGCGCCCGGCGGAATGAACGCATAGCCGCCCGGCTTCAGCGTGTGCTGCTTGCCCTGCAGCGTCAGCTCGGCCTCGCCCTCGACGACGAACAGCACGGCTTCGGCGTTGCGGTCCTGCTCGGGCTTGTCGCTGCCGCCGCCCGGATTCACTTCGACGATGTACTGCGAGAAGGTCTCGGCGAAACCCGACAGCGGGCGCGCGATCACCCACAGGCGCGTGTGGGTCCAGAACGGCAGCCAGCTCGTCACGATGTCGCGCATCACTCCCTTCGGAATGACCGCGTACGCCTCGGTGAACATCGCGCGATCGGTCAGCAGATCGGTCTGCGGCGGGTGGCCGCCGTGCGGCGCGTAATACGTAGTCTTCGACATAAGGCATCCAGGCAATGGGTTGGTCCGACGTCCGCTGCGCAACGCGGCCGCGTCGCACGACAGCGCCTTCGTTCGGTCGGACAGGCTTCGCGACGGGGCCGTGCGCGGATCCGGGCGCGCGCCGATGCTTGCCGCTCCGCACACGCTCGGCGTCACGCGGGACGGGATCGGGACGGCAACGCTCGATTCCGTACGCGGGCAGCGCTGACGATAGCGAAGTCGATTGCGATCGACCAATTAAATGTTGCGATGCCTTTCATTCGATTCCGCACTACCGGTGCCGAGGCTCGGCGAGCGCGAGTTGTGCGCGTCGGGGGGAATCGTGACGGTGTCGGCGGACATCGGGCTCTGTGCCGAGCAGCTGCATGGATCTACGCGCGTATGCCGAACGGCTACAAGGGAACGTAGCGCGCGATGTCGTCGAAGAGGAGAAGGTACGGCAGGAGGGAATGCGCCGGCCAATCGAGCGTTGGCGGGGAAGGACTGCGGAGGAACGACAAGACTGCAGGTTTCGTCGGCGACGGCGGCCTCTGCGAGGCCGCCGCGCCTGCCGGATCGGGCGCGCCGGTGCGCGCGTCGCGCACCGTGCGAGGCCCGTCGCGATCAGTCCCAGTCGCGGTGATGACGGTGCTTGCGATGGCGATAGCCGCGATCGCCATGGTCGCGGTCGTACGAGCTGCGCGACAGGTTGCCGCCGAGCGCCGCGCCGGCGCCGCCGCCGACCGCCGCGCCCAGCAGGCCGCCCGTGCGGCCGCCCATTGCGTTGCCCGCCGCGGTGCCTGCGCCGCCGCCGAGCGCGCCGCCGATGATCGCGCCGGTGCGCTCGCGACGGTTCGACGTCACCGCGCCACCCGCGCCGCCGCCGATCGCGCCGCCGATCACGGAACCCGTGCTGCCGCCGACTGCGCCGCCGACCGCTGCGCCGGCAACCCCGCCGAGCGCGCCGCCAAGCGCATTGTTCAGGTCACCGGCCATTGCCGGCACTGCAGTCGCGCCGGTCAGCACGGCGACGACGAGAGCGGGGGCGATTTTCTTCCACATTCCCGTATTCTTCCTTGTTCGCAATCTGGTTATTGAAGGTCCGCTCGCTACCACGATCCGAACCGGTCGGCGTCGACTCCGGCATTGTGCGGAACCGCGACCAATTCATTTCAATGAGCTTGCGGCGAAGAATAGCACCGCTCGCAGGTCCTTGCCGCCGTCATTCGGTAACAAGTTGTTCGCCGAAACGGAACCGGAAAAGCTTGCCGGAAATCGGCCGCGAAGGCCCGTCGGCCGGGGCTCCGCCGGCGGCCGCCCACGGTTTCCGCGCGGGCCGGAACGGGCGCGAGGCATCGCTTCGGACACACGTGGCAACACATCGGCGCAGCCGCACGCGGCGGCAACGATCGCGCGACACGCGGAGTCCGATCGACGCGCGCGATGCGCTACGCATGCATTGCGGGTTCGTCGCAGCGGCTGCCTGCGGCGGGCGGAATCCACGTGAAGAATAGGACGAGGCGCAGCCGGCTCGATGAACGAGCAAGCCGTCGATGGCTCGGGCGACAGAGTTGGGATGGATGGCGCGACGTACGGAGAACGCGGCGTCACGACGCGCAGCAATGCGGCAACGCCGGCTCGACACGGCCGCGCGGCGCGCATGCTGCACGCGCCGCGCGTACCGCGCGATCAGCGGATGCGGAAGTGGCCGCCGATGCCGACGCTGACCGCCGGCGCGTAATAGGCCGGCGCATAACCGTAGTAGGCGGGCGCATAGCCGTACGCGGGCGCGGGCGCGTAGCCGTAAGGCGGCGCGACATAGCAGCCGGACAGGCCGGCGATCAGCGCAAACGAGATGAGGACTTTGTACATGGCTCGACTCCGGCGAAAAGAACGCATCGCACCGCGCGAGCGCCGTGCCGTCGCGGCGTGCGACCGTACGGCCGCATGCGGCGATCCGCGTTGCCGTCGCCCGGTGTAGCGATGCGCGGAGTCTAGCGCCGGCCTCCGCGGGAGGCGTTTCGCTGGCCGTTACAGGTGTTACCGGGCGTCACCGCGGAAACAGTCGCGGCGGGCGCCGCGGCGCGCGCGTGCTCGCGCGCTGGCCGGAGCGAGCCGCGCGGCCGTTACACGAAACGTGCGCGGATGCGCTGCGCGAGGGCTTCCAGCGTCGCCGCATCGGCGAAGTCGCGCGCGTGCATCCGCAACTCGACGCCTTCCCAGCGCGGAATCACGTGGAAATGCACGTGCGGGACCGTCTGGCCCGCAGCAGCACCGTTGAACTGGCCGATGAACATGCCGTCCGGGCCGAGCGCGTCACGCACGGCCGCCGCGACGCGCTGCGTCATGCGGATGCTCGCCGCGGCCGCGTCGCCGGACAGCTCGAAGAGCTGCGCGGCCGGCTCCTTCGGGATCACGAGCACGTGCCCGTCGGCCTGCGGCATGACGTCCATGATCGCGACGGTGGCGTCGTCTTCGGCGATCTTCACGCACGGCAATTCGCCGCGCAGGATCCTGGCAAACGGGTTGTTGTTGTCGTAGGACATGGCGTTTTCCGGTTTCTGGATTGGGTTCGAGGGGTAACGATGCCGGTCGATTATCGACCGGCCGCCGTCCGCAGTTCAACCCGCGCATCTCCGGCGCGCGTTTGCCGGCTTGCCGGTCGCGCCGTCGCACGGGCAGCGACGCGCGATGCACGCTGCCGCCGTTCGTCACGCGAGCGCGATTGCGCCGCGTCGCCCGAACCTGCGACACTGCCGGATCGTTGCCGGCCGGCACGCCACCGAGGACGCTCGCGCATGACGCTCCCGTTCAAATCGCTGATCCTGCGCGGCGCCGCCGTCGCAGTCGCCGTCACGCTCGGCTATGCGGGCTACATGCTGTCGCGGCTCGCGCCGATCGCCACCGGCTATGCGGCCAAGGCGCTGTGTTCGGGCGTGTTCGTGTCGGGCCGTCCGGCCGCATCGGTGATCGACGTCGACATCATGGCCGGCGTTCATCCGCTGCTGAAGCTCGTGCGTCCGTCGCTCGATCCGGAGCATCGGCGCGCGGTCGCGACGTTCGCCGGTTTCGCGCGACGCGAGGCCGACTTCCGGCCAGGGCTCGGCTGCACGCTCGCGCTCGGGCCGGCGCACGATGTACTGCCGGCCGCGCTGCCGCCCGTTGCCGATCCGCCGCACGCCGTGGCCGTAGCCGCGCCGGCCGCCCTATCGGGCATCGACACCGGCAAGCTGCAGCACGCGCTCGACCGCGCCTTCGACGAACCCGATCCGGCCCGGCCGCGGCGCACGCGCGCGGTCGTCGTGATGTGGCGCGGCCAGGTGATCGCCGAACGTTATGCGCCCGGCTTCACCGCCGACACGCCGCTGCCCGGCTGGTCGATGACGAAAACCGTGACGGCCGCGCTGGTCGGCATGCTGGTCGCGCAGCACCGGCTGTCGCCGCAGGCGGCGGCGCTGCTGCCCGAATGGCGCGGCAGCGGCGACCCGCGCGCGGCGATCACGCTCGACGAGCTGCTGCGCATGACGAGCGGCCTGCGATTCAACGAGGACTACGACGACCCGCTGTCCGACGTCGCGGTGATGCTGTTCACGCAGCCCGACACCGCGCGCTTCGCATCCGCGATGCCGCTCGCCGCGCGACCGGGCACGCAGTGGCAGTACTCGAGCGGCACGAGCGCGATCGTCGCGCGCGTGATGCGCGAAGCGATGGGCGGCAGCGACGCCGATTACCTCGCCTTTCCGCGCCGCGCGCTGTTCGCGCCGCTCGGGATGCGCAGCGCAGTGTTCGAGCCCGATGCGGCCGGCACGCTCGGCAGCGCGTCGTTCATGTATGCGAGCGCGCGCGACTGGGCGCGCTTCGGCCAGCTGCTGCTGCAGGACGGCGTATGGGACGGCCGGCGGCTGTTGCCGGAAGGCTGGGTGCGCTACCTGACGCGCCCGACGCCGCTGTCGACGCGCGGCGAATTCGGCGCGCACCTGTGGGTCAAGGTGCCGGAGCCGTTCGACGCTCACGATGGAGCCGCGCGCGCGCTGCCGGCCGACGCGTTTCATGCGGTCGGCCATGAAGGCCAGTTCGTGAGCGTGGTGCCGAGCCGCCAGCTGGTGGTCGTGCGGCTCGGGCTGTCGCGGCCGGAATCGGCGTGGAATCACGACGCGTTTCTCGCGCGCGTGCTGGAGGCGGTGCCGGCGGCGGCCCGGTGACGATGCAATGCCGCAGCGCCGGCCGCGCATGCGCGCGACGCCGCGTGCGTCGTTACGGGTTCGCGCTGCCCGCGTACTTCTTGAAGCCCTCGCGCGTCGCCAGACGCTCGACGTAGCGCTGCACCGCCGGCAGATCGGGACGCTCGAACGGCGTGCCGAACCAGCGGTTCACCGACAGGCCGATCGGAATGTCGGCGAGCGTGAAGTGCTCGCCGGCAACGAACGCATCGGTCGCGTCGAGGTGCGCGTTCAGCACCTGCATGTGGTTGGTCCAGCCGGCGATCGACTGCGCGATCGCGGCCGGGTCCTGATGCTGCGGCGACTTGCGCACGAGGCCGAGGAACGCGCCGACCCACGAACGGTTCAGGTCCGACGCCTGCCAGTCGATCCACTGATCGACCCGCGCGCGGGCGCGCGGGTCGGCCGGATACAGCGCGTCGTCGCCGTAGCGGTTCGCCAGATAGCGGATGATCGCGTTCGATTCCCACAGCACGAAATCGTCGTCCTTGATGACCGGGACGAGGCCGTTCGGATTCAGCGCCAGATAGGCCGGGTCGTTGGTCGAGCGAAAGCCCGAGCCCCAGTCTTCCTGCTCGAACGGCAGGTCGAGTTCGGTGCACAGCCACAGCACCTTGCGCACGTTGATGGACGGAATCTTGCCGAGGATCTGCAGCATGCGGGCTCCTTGTGAGGGTCGAGAGCGGAGCGTTCGGCCGGCACGGCGCGGCCGAACGCGGTCACGTCGGATTTATACACGAGCGCGCGGAAATCGACAGCGCGCGCTCGTGAAATCGGCGTTCCCGCCGCCGTCGCGCCGCCCGCATCGGCCCGGCCACGCGCCGCGGCACGCACGCGCCGCGGCGGTCCGACCCGACGCTCGCAAGCGCCGCCCTGCTCCCACCGCGCCCGCCGCGCCCGCCGCTTCCATTACAATGCGCGGGATTTTTCCGTTTTCAGGCCGTCCCTGCCTTTCTGACAAGAGGATTTCATGATCATCAAACCGCGCGTGCGTGGCTTCATCTGCGTGACCACTCATCCGGTCGGCTGCGAGGCCAACGTCAAGGAACAGATCGACTACGTGACTTCGCACGGCCCGATCGCCAACGGCCCGAAGAAGGTGCTCGTGATCGGCGCGTCGACCGGCTACGGCCTCGCGGCCCGGATCTCGGCCGCCTTCGGCTCGGGCGCGGACACGCTCGGCGTGTTCTTCGAGCGCGCCGGCAGCGACACCAAGCCGGGCACCGCCGGCTGGTACAACAGCGCCGCGTTCGAGAAATTCGCCGCCGAAAAGGGGCTCTATGCGCGCAGCATCAACGGCGACGCGTTCTCCGACAAGGTCAAGCAGATCACGATCGACACCATCAAGCAGGACCTCGGCAAGGTCGATCTGGTCGTCTACAGCCTGGCCGCGCCGCGCCGCACGCATCCGAAGACGGGCGAGACGATCAGCTCGACGCTGAAGCCGGTCGGCAAGTCGGTGACGTTCCGCGGCCTCGACACCGACAAGGAAACGATCCGCGAGGTGACGCTCGAGCCGGCGACGCAGGAAGAGATCGACGGCACCGTCGCCGTGATGGGCGGCGAGGACTGGCAGATGTGGATCGACGCGCTCGCCGACGCCGGCGTGCTGGCCGACGGCGCGAAGACCACCGCGTTCACGTATCTCGGCGAGCAGATCACGCACGACATCTACTGGAACGGCTCGATCGGCGAGGCGAAAAAGGATCTCGACAAGAAGGTCGTGTCGATCCGCGAGAAGCTCGCCGTGCATGGCGGCGACGCGCGCGTGTCGGTGCTGAAGGCCGTCGTCACGCAGGCGAGCTCGGCGATCCCGATGATGCCGCTGTACCTGTCGCTGCTGTTCAAGGTGATGAAGGAAAAGGGCACGCACGAAGGCTGCATCGAGCAGGTGTACGGGCTGCTGAAGGACAGCATGTACGGCGCGACGCCGCACATCGACGACGAAGGCCGGCTGCGCGCGGACTACAAGGAGCTCGATCCGCAGGTGCAGGCGCAGGTCGTCGCGATGTGGGACAAGGTCACGAACGACAACCTGTACGAGATGACCGACTTCGCCGGTTACAAGACCGAGTTCCTGCGTCTGTTCGGCTTCGAGATCGCCGGCGTCGACTACGACGCGGACGTGAACCCGGACGTGAAGATCCCCGGCATCATCGACACGACGGCCTGACGGCCGATGCCCGCCGCGTGCGCATGCGTGCGGCGGGCCGTGTCGGCGCGGACGTCATCGCGTTCGCCGCCGCAGCGCGGTCGCTTCACTGGACGGCCGCTGCGGCATCCCACAGCGGCTGCCGGCCGAGCGCCGCATGCCATGCATCGAAACGCGTGCGCCACGATTCGAACGGCTCGGTCAGCGGGTGACGCGGATCGCCGCTGAGCGAATACGCCATTCCCTCGATCAGCCAGCGCGGCTTGGTCGCGACCGCCAGATTGCCGAGCGCTTCCGCCTGCCGATGGTGGATCAGCTCGTGCGCCACGAAGTAGGTCTGCCAGCCGCGCGGCGCGAAGACCACGCCGAAGTCTCCCAGCGTCAATGCCGCGCGTTCGCCGAGGCCGAACCGGTCGGCACACGCGCGCGTCGAGCAGAACACGACGCGCGGCGCCGAGCGGAATGCGCCGGTCACCGCCGCCGCGCGCGCGTAACCGTCGCGATAGAGCTGCCGCGCCTCGCCGAGCTTCGCGGGATCGTCGATGCAGATGTCGGCGCCCGCGCACGACACGCCGGGAACCAGCGCGGGCGCGATCACGCGCAACGGCTTGACGAGCGCCCATGCGGCGACGGGCAACGCGACGAGCAGGCCCGCGAGGGCAACGGCGATGGGGGTGCGTTTCATCGGGGCGGGGTTCCTTGGTGGGAAGGGGAATGTTCTCTGCATCACGAAACAAGCTGCTTGTGAAAATACGTGGTCGCGCACGGCGTGCCGTCGGGCATCAGCGCGTAGTTCGGCACGACGCCGACGCGCTGCCAGCCGGCTCGCTCGTACAGGCGTTCGGCATCGCCGCCCGTCACCGTGTCGAGCACGAGCACGGTCTTGCCGGCTTCGCGTGCGGCGTGGTCGGCGGCGGCCAGCAGCTTCGCGGCGATGCCCTGCCGACGCGCGCGGCGGGACACGAGCATCTTCGCGACGTCGGCGCGATGCGGCTGGTTCTCCGCTTGCGCGGTCACGATCTGCACGGTGCCGACGATGCGCGCGGCCGCGTCCTCGGCGACGAGCAGGATGCGCTCGCCGCGCGCCACGCCTTCGGCAACCTGCTTCCAGAATGCAACGGCCGTCGCGCGCGCGATCGGCAGCATGAAGCTCACGGACGCGCCGCCCTCGACGCAGTCGATCAGCACGTCGGCCAGCGCATCGACGCACGCATGTGCTTCGCGCGCGTCGACGCGACGCACGGTGACAGGTTCGGTCATTCCTTCTCTCTCCGGAAGTCAGGCGGGCGGCATGCGCCCGATCGAAGCCGACGACGGCATGCGCGCGAAGGCGCGCACGGGACGGCCCGCGTCCGCCAATACGGCGCCGAGCCGGGCCGCCGAGTGATGCCGCCCCGTCATGCTACGCGAACCGACGATGCATCGCCTATGCTCGCTGCACGGCCCACTTTCAGCGATGTATCGCAGGCGCTGGCCGCACCGTTCGATATGACGCGACCGTCGTCCTGACGCGTGTCGTCGCGCCGCCGCCCTGGCGGGATCCGCGAATCGGAACGCTCGCGGCCTTGGGAGCGGCTCGTCATTGCGAGACGCCTGCCGCGCGCCTACGATGCGTGAAAGAAGCACGACGACACGCCGTCGCCGGCGTGCACCGTCACGCGCTTCGCAGGAGGCGACATGCTGCACATGCACACGCATTCGACCCGGGTCAGCCGGCACCTGAACGCACCGCGCGGACGCGTCTACCGCGCATTGCTCGATCCGCACGCGGTCGAACGATGGAAGGTGCCCGACGGCATGACGTGCCGCGTGCACGCCTACGACGCGCGCGAAGGCGGTGCGCTGCGCGTGTCGCTCAGCTACGACGCGCCGTCGGACGGCACCGGCAAGACCACCGCGCACACCGACACTTATCACGGCCGCTTCGTGACGCTCGTGCCCGACGAGCGGATCGTCGAGATCGACGTGTTCGAAACCGACGATCCGCTGCTGCGCGGCGCGATGACGGTCACGATCACGCTGTCCGACGAAGCGGGCGGCACGCGCGTCGAGGCCGTGCACGACGGCGTGCCGCCCGGCGTGCCGGCCGCCGACAACGAGATCGGCTGGCGGATGGCGCTCGCGAAGCTCGCGGCGCTCGTCGAGCACGGTTGAGCCGGCCCGCAGCGCACACACTGCCAGCCGGCAGCGCGAAAGCCCGCCGCATGCGACACTGGCCGCCGCTGCGTGCAGCGCGCCGCCCGCCGGCGCGCTGCACGTGCCCGCCTTCCGACTCCGCACAAGGGACCGACGATGAACGCCACGCGCACCGCCACCTGGTATTTCGATTTCGTTTCGCCGTTCGCCTATCTGCAGCAGGAACGCTTCGACACGTTGCCGCCCGACATCGCCTTCGAGCCCAAGCCGATCGTGCTCGGCGCGCTGCTCGCGCACTGGGGACAGAAAGCGCCGGCCGAGATTGCGGCGAAGCGCGTGTTCACCTACCGCCACGCGCAATACCGCGCGGACAAGCTCGGCATTGCGTTCCGGATGCCGCCCGCGCATCCGTTCAACCCGATCCGGCCGCTGCGGCTCGCGATCGCGATGGGCGGCTCGCCCGACGCGATCCGGCGCATCTTCCGGCACATCTGGCGCGACGGCAACGACGTGTCGACACCGGACGGCTTCGCCGCGCTGTGCGAGGCGGTCGGCTTCCCGGACGGCGTGACGGCCGTCGACGCGCAACCGGTGAAGGACGCGCTGCGCGCGAACACCGACCGGGCGATCGCGCACGGCGTGTTCGGCGTGCCGACCTTCGAACTCGACGGCGACCTGTTCTGGGGCGAGGACGCGACCGACATGTTCGTCGACTGCGCGACGTCGCGCGCGTGGCTCGACTCGCCCGAAGTGCGCCGCATCAGCACGCTGCCGGAAGGCCTCCGGCGCGGCTGACGGCGCGCCCGGCGCCTACGCGCCGCGGTCTTCGACGAGCGGCGGCACCGCGTCGCGCATCATCGCGACGAAGCGCACGAGCCGCGACGGATAGAACTGCGCATGCGGATAGGTCAGGTACACCGGCAGCGGCGACGCCTGCCAGTCGGGCGCGAGATGCACGAGTTCGCCGCGTGCGAGATGATCGGCGAGCAGCCACGACGAGCCGACGCATGCGCCGACGCCGAGCAGCGCAGCGCTGCGCAGCGCGTACAGGTTCTCGGTCGTGACGCGCGGACGGATCGCGATGCGTCGCGTGTCGCCGGTGACGGCGTGCGTCAGCGTGAGTTCGTTCCGGTAATAGGTGCGCAGCGCGAGCCACGGCAACGCGGCGAGCGCGTCGGGATCGGCCGGCACGGCCGCGCGATCGAGCACCGACGGCGCGGCCACCACGAAGCGCGGCACCTTCGTCAGCCGGATCGCGACGACGCCCGGGTCGCTCGGCTCACCCACCTGGATCGCGCAGTCGATGCCGCTGCCGACGAAGTCGCGCACCTCGTCCTGCAGCAACCATTCCACCGAGACGCGCGGATAGTCGCGCAGGAACTGCGCTAGCGGCGCGACGAAGCGCTCCTGCCCGAACGCATGCGGCACCGCGACCCGCAGCAGCCCGTCCGGCTCCTCCTGCGCGCCGCGCAGGTCGGCCTCGAAGGCGGCCCAGCCGGCCAGCAGCTCCTTTGCGCGCGTGAAGCAGCGTTCGCCGTCGACGGTCAGCCGCATCGCATGCGTCGTGCGCTGCAGCAGCCGCATGCCGAGCGAGCGCTCGAGCGCCTGCAGCCGCCGGCTGACGGTCGGCTGCGTCGTGTGCAACTGCGCGGCGGCCGCCGACAGGCTGCCGGCTTCGACTATGCGCACGAACGTTTCCATCAGCTCGAAACGGTAGCCTGCGCCGTCGACCGGAACCGTCTCGAGGCGCGGAGACCGGCCAGCAGCGGGCGAATCGGAGATTTCGTCTGTCATTCGCGCAGCGTATAACAAATGTGCGCCGCGCGGTACTACCCACGCCTGGCGGCAATCGGCACACTGCGTTCCATCCGTTACCCGAACCAGGATGCACGCGATGTCCACCCCCACCCATCTCGCCGCCGCGCCCCGCGCGGCTCACGCGCCGGCCCATGCGGCCGCTGCGTCTCTGCCCGACCGCCGGCTCGTGATGCTGCTGGCCGCGGCGGCCGGCCTCGGCGTTGCGCCGCTCTATTACGCTCAGCCGATGCTCGCCGCGCTCGGCGCCGACGTCGGCGCATCGGCCCGCGCGATCGGCTTCGTGCCGACGCTGACGCAGCTCGGCTATGCGCTCGGCATCCTGCTGCTCGCGCCGCTCGGCGACCGCTTCGACCGGCGCCGCGTGATCGTGTCGAAGGCCGCCGCGCTGGTCGTCGCCCTGTTGCTCGCCGCGTTCGCGCCGTCGCTCGGGCTGCTGCTGGCCGCCAGCTTCGCGATCGGCCTGACCGCGACG
The DNA here is from genome assembly GCF_000745665.1 of Burkholderia sp. WP42. Taxonomy (NCBI): domain Bacteria; kingdom Pseudomonadati; phylum Pseudomonadota; class Betaproteobacteria; order Burkholderiales; family Burkholderiaceae; genus Burkholderia; species Burkholderia sp. WP42. Next base: position 112,495 of record NZ_JQJT01000016.1, read on the forward strand.
ATGGCGCAGGACGTCGTGCCGGCCGCCGCGACGCTAGCGCACGACGCCCATCGCGGCCGCATCGTCGGCACGGTGATGACGGGGCTGCTGCTCGGCATCCTGCTGTCGCGCGTCGTCGCCGGCTTCGTCGCCGAAACGATCGGCTGGCGCGCGATGTTCGCGCTCGCGGCCGCGAGCGTCGCCGCGATCGGCGTGATCGCCGCACGCGGGTTGCCGCGCTTCGAGCCAGCCACGCAGCTGTCCTACCGCGCGCTGATCGCGTCGCTCGGCGAACTGTGGCGCCGTCATCCCGCGCTGCGCCGTGCGGCGCTCGCGCAAGGGCTGCTGGCCGTCGGCTTCAGCGCGTTCTGGTCGACGCTCGCGGTGATGCTGCACGGCGCGCCGTTCCATCTCGGCAGCGCGGCCGCCGGCGCATTCGGCCTCGCCGGCGCGGCGGGCGCACTGGCCGCGCCGATCGCCGGACGCCTGGCCGATCATCATGGCCCCGAGCGCGTCACGCGGATCGGCATCGCGATCGCGACGGTGTCGTTCGCCGCGATGGGCGCCGCGCCGCTGATGACGCCGCATGCACAGCTCGCGCTGCTCGCCGCGGCGACGATCGGCTTCGACCTCGGCGTGCAGGCCACGCTGATCGCGCATCAGGCGATCGTCTACCGGATCGATCCCGCGTCGCGCAGCCGCCTGAACGCCGTGCTGTTCGTCGGCATGTTCATCGGGATGGCGGCCGGCGCCGCGGCGGGCAGCGCGTTGCTCGCACAGTTCGGCTGGAATGCGGTGATCGTGCTGGCCGTCGCGACGTCGGTCGCGGCGCTCGCCGTGCGGATGTGGCGCCGGTAATTCTTCCGCCCAGCGCGGATATGAAGCGGGCAGGCTCGACGGCCTGCCCGCTTTTTTTTATTTTCTTTCGCGGATCGCACGGGGCGCCGCCGCGCGACAGCCGGGCGCGGCCGGCGCGACCGGTCCGCTCATCCGGTGCAAGGTCGACGGCACGTCGCCCGCTCGGCAGTCCGGCCGATTATTTTTCCGCACGCCCCGATGGTTGCTCCTGCAACCGTATGACGATTTCGCGGAGCCGCGCCGCACGGCGTCGAGCAATCCGGCCCCATCGAAAAACCGCATTTTCTCCGGGAATTCCCGGTATTTTTTCCCATTTTCTTCAACATTACCGATGACATACTTGCCCCCCGTCGTGCTCCGTTGCGAGCGCGCTTTCTGATTCCGCCGGTCGCAGCCGATGGGTTGCCGTGCCGTCGGGCCGCATGACATGAATGATTTCGACACCACGATCCAGGTCTTCCTCACGCACATCACGTTCGGGCCGCTGATGAATCACGCGATCCGCGTGATCGCCGGCCTCTATACGTTCAAGGGCTTCGTCCTGATCCCCGTGCTGTGCTGGCTATGGTTTCAGCCGGGGCCGCGGCGCGAACGGCAACGCGAGCTGGTCGTCGCGACGGTGGCGAGCGGGCTCGTCGCGCTCGCGGTCGGGCGGCTGCTCGCGAAAACGCTGCCGTTCCGCGTGCGGCCGATCTACAACCCCGAGCTGCATCTGCACTTCCCGTCCGACACGCTGCGCGCGGCCACGCTGCAAGCGTGGAGCTCGTTCCCGAGCGACCACGCGATGCTGTGGATGGCGATCGCGACGGGCATCTTCATCATCGCGCGGCGCGCCGGCGTGTTCGCGCTGCTGTATGCGGTCGTGTTCATCTGCGTGCCGCGCGCGTATCTCGGCTATCACTATCCGACCGACCTGATCGCCGGCGCCGCGATCGGCATCGCGATCGCGTGGCTGCTCACGCGCGATGCGGTCCGCTCGCGCTTCGCGCCGCACGCGCTCGCCGCGATCCGGCGCTTTCCCGCGCCGGCCTATACGCTCGCGTTCCTGCTGTGCTTCGAGCTGATCACGCAGTTCGACGAACTGCTCACGCTCGCGCAGTCGGTCACGCATACGACGTTGTAACGGCGTGGTCGGCGGATGCGTTCGGTGCGGTCGTCGCGACGCGCGCGCATACGCCGTGGGCCGCGGGCGATCGCATCGCGCAGCTCGCATGGAGGTGGATGCGGTGCCGATGCCGAGCCGGTGCCGGCGCGAGTAAGGCTGCGTCCACGTGCGTCAGTCGCGATCGGACGCGCCGAGCGGAAAGGACGCACGATACGATCGTGCTTCATCAACCGCGCATGCAAACGACGAACGCGCAAGCAACCGCGTGCGCGTCCGGCCAATTCGACATCGGCCCGCGATGTTTTTACGCTCGCCCGTCCGCCACGATGCGCCCTTCGCTGCGCCAGCGCAGCATCCCGCCGCCGAGGTTCGCCACCGCGTCGAAGCCGGCCTTTCGCAGGATCACGGTCGCCTGCGCGGAGCGGCCGCCCGCGCGGCACACGGTCACGATCGGCCGCGTGTGCTCGAGCTCGCCGGTGCGCGCGGCGAGTTCGCCGAGCGGAATCGGCGTCGCGCCGGGCAGATGGCCGAGCGGGCCGGTGAATTCGTCCGGTTCGCGCACGTCGACGACCTGCACCGTGCGCAGATGATCTTCGAGCCACTGCGGATCGATTTCCCAGAACCCGGCGAACGTGTAGACGAGCGGCGCCCAATCCGGCGCGGCCTGCACATCGGGCGCGTTCGCGGCGACGCCGCACTGCAGGTTCGCGGGCACCGCGACGTCGATCTGCCGCGGATGCGCGAGCCCGAGGTTGCGCATGTAGCCGGCGAAATCGTCTTCGCTGAGATCGCCGCCGAGGCGCGGGTTGAAGCGCCGCTCCTCGCCGACGCTCGTCACCGTCAGTCCGCGGTAGTCGTGCGCCGGATACAGCAGGCACGCGGCCGGCAGCGTGAACAGCCGGCCGTGCACCGCGCGATACAGCGCACGCGGGTCGCCCTGCTGGAAATCGGTGCGGCCGGTGCCGCGAATCAGCAGGCAATCGCCGGTGAAGGCCATCGATTCGTCGTCGAGCACGAGGCTGATGCAGCCGCTCGTATGGCCGGGCGTCGCTCGCACGGTCAGGTAGCGGCCGCCGAACCGGCAGCGCTCGCCGTCGTTCAGATAGCGGTCGGCGCCTTGCGCGCCGCTCGCGGCCGAGATCGCGATCGTGCTGCCGGCGCGCTGCTTGAGCAGCCACGCGCCCGTCACGTGATCGGCGTGCACGTGCGTATCGATCGTCGCGACGAGCCGCAGCCCGAGCTCGTCGACGAGCGCCGCGTCGCGACGCACCTGTTCGAACACGGGATCGATCAGCAGCGCTTCGCGCGATGCCGGGTCGGCGAGCAGATAGGTGTAGGTCGACGATTGCGGGTCGAACAGTTGGCGGAAGATCATGGCGATGTTGCTCCGTCGGCGGAGTGTGGCGGTCGCGCGGAAGGCGGCATGGATGCCGCCGATGCGGGGCGATATGCGCACGTGTACCCACAAGCGTAGTGCAAAACGCGGCGGCCATTGGCGGCTTCGTACGGGAGACGCGTGACGCTGCGGGCAGTCGCATGCGGCCTTACACTGGCGGGCCTCATCTCACGTCACCGGAGTTGCGTCGCATGTCTCTGACGATCGACCCCAAGCAGGCCGCCGCGCTGCTCGCCGTCGCCGACACCGGCAGCTTCGAGCAGGCCGCCGTCCGGCTGCACGTGACCGCATCGGCCGTCACGCAGCGCGTGCGCGCGCTCGAGGCGAGCCTCGGCACGCCGCTCGTGCTGCGCACGCGGCCATGCCGACCGACGATCGCGGGCCAGCGCGTGCTGCAGCATCTGCGCCGCGTGGCGCTGCTGCAAGCCGACCTGCAAAGCACGCTCGCGGCCGAGCGTGCATCGCCGATCTCGGTCACGATCGCGCTGAACTCCGACAGCCTCGGCACGTGGTTCCTGCCCGCGCTGACGTCGGTGCTGGCCGGCGAGCGCATCCTGTTCGAGCTGATCGTCGAGGATCAGGACCACACGTTCGCGCTGCTCGAAAGCGGCATGGCCGTCGGCTGCGTGACGACCGAGTCGAAGCCGATGCGCGGCTGCGTCGCGACGCCGCTCGGCACGATGCGCTATCGGCTGCTCGCGGCGGCCGCGTTCGCCGCGCGGTGGTTTCCGCGCGGGCTGAACCGCGCGAGCGCGCGCGCGGCGCCCGTCGTCGCGTATTCGCGCCGCGACACGCTGCAGTCCACGTTTTTGAGGGAGAAGCTCGGGCTGCCCGACGGCGCGTATCCGTGCCACTACGTGCCGGGCACGCATGCCCACTTCGCGGCAGTCAGGCACGCGCTCGGCTATGCGATGGTGCCCGAGCCGCTGCTCGGCGATGTGCCGCTCGACGCCCAGGGTCTCGTCGACCTCGCGCCCGCGCATCCGACCGACATCACGCTGTACTGGCACGCGTGGACGGTGCAGTCGCCGACGATGGCGTCGCTGTCCGCGCGGGTCGTCGAAGCGGCGCGCCGTTTGCTCGCGCCGCTGGCGGATTGAGAGCAGGTGGGGCCATGTGCGCATCGCGCCGCGTAGCGCACCGTCCGCGGCGCACTCTGCACCGCGTGATCCGTGTAATCGGCCCAACCGACGCAACCAACGCAATCGGCCGAACTGCCCCACCCATCCGGTTACCCGCGACGCTTCGCGAAATACGCGCGCACTGCGTCAACGAAGGTACCGATATCCGCCCGCGACACGTCGCAGTGCGTGACGAAGCGCGACGCGTACAGCATCTGCGTCAGAATCCCGTGCTCCTTGAGCCACGCCTCGAGCGGCGCGCAGTCGGCTTCGGGGAATTGCGCGAACACCATGTTGGTCGCCTGCGACGTCACCTTCACCGGCTCGATGCGCGCGAGGCCCTCGGCGAGGTGCGCGGCATTCGCGTGATCGTCGGCGAGCCGCTCGACGTTGTGATCGAGCGCGTACAGGCACGCGGCCGCGAGGATGCCCGACTGCCGCATCCCGCCGCCCAGCACCTTGCGCCAGCGCTGCGCGCGCTCGAGCAGCGCGCGGCTGCCGACCAGCACCGACCCGACCGGCGCGCCGAGCCCTTTCGAGAAACAGATCGACACGGTATCGAAGCCCTCGCACAGCTCGGCGAGCGAGCGCCCCGACGCGACGGCCGCATTGCACACGCGCGCGCCGTCGAGGTGGGTGGCGAGCCCGTGGCTGCGCGCGAGCGCGACGGCTTCGCGCACATAGCCTTCCGGCAGCACCTTGCCGCCGATCGTGTTCTCGAGCGCGAGCAGGCGCGTGCGCGCGAAGTGATTGTCGAGCGGCTTGATCGCCGCGGCGATCTTCTCGAGCGGCAGCGTGCCGTCGGGCGCGTTCTCGAGCGGTTGCGGCTGGATGCTGCCGAGCACCGCCGCGCCGCCGCCCTCGTACTTGTAGGTGTGCGCGAGCTGACCGACGATGTATTCGTCGCCGCGCTCGCAATGCGCCATCAAGGCAGCGAGGTTGCTCTGCGTGCCGCTCGGGAAGAACAGGCCGGCTTCCTTGCCCGCGCGCTCGGCCGTGACGGCCTGCAGGCGCAGCACGGTCGGGTCGTCGCCCCACACGTCGTCGCCGACTTCGGCGGCAGTCATGGCGGCCAGCATCGGCTGGCTCGGACGCGTCACGGTATCGCTGCGTAAATCGATCATCTTCGTGCCCTGTGTGAAAGCGGACCGGAACCGAGACGCCCGGCCCTGCCGAAACGAGACTCAGAGTGTACGCAATTCATGCGACGCACGCCGCAGCCGCGCACGCAGCGGCGTGTTGACGCACGACAGGCGATCCGCATGATGCGTCGCGCCATATTGCCGCACGTGCGACCGACCGCCGCGCAGCCGTCGCATGCGCCGCGCATCGCGTTGTTGATACGAATCAACGATTTATCTCGAAAACGGGCGCGACGCGCTGGACATCTGCGACGAGTTGGCACATTTCGCGGCGCAGCATCGGGGCAGATACTCCAGCCAACCCCGCCGCCCTCGACGGTTCGGGGGCCGCCGGCACCCGCCGGCGGGTATCGTCAGCCTCGGTCAACTGGTATGAACACCGCATTTTCGGCCTTCGATCTGGCCCGCCTGCAATTCGCGTTCACCGTCTCCTTCCACATCGTGTTCCCGGCGCTGAGCATCGGCCTCGCCAGCTTCATCGCCGTGCTCGAATATCGCTGGCTGAAGACGGGCAAGTCTTACTACAAAACCCTGTGTCTGTTCTGGTCGAAGATCTTCGCGGTCGCGTTCGGGATGGGCGTCGTCTCCGGCGTCGTGATGAGCTACCAGTTCGGCACGAACTGGTCGGGCTTCTCGAGCTTCGCCGGCTCCGTCACCGGCCCGCTGCTGATGTACGAGGTCATGACCGCGTTCTTCCTCGAAGCGGGCTTCCTCGGCATCATGCTGTTCGGCTGGAATCGCGTCAGCCCGCGCGCGCACTTCGGCGCGACGCTGATGGTCGCGATCGGCACGCTGATCTCCACCTTCTGGATCCTCGCGTCGAACAGCTGGATGCAGACGCCGCAGGGCTTCGAGATCGTCGACGGCCGCATCGTGCCGACCGACTGGCTCGCGATCATCTTCAACCCGTCGTTCCCGTACCGCCTGCTGCACATGGCGATCGCCGCGTTCATCGTCGCGGCGCTGGTCGTGGCCGCGACGGGCGCATGGCATCTGCTGAAGGGCCGTCGCGACCGCGGCGTGAAGAAGATGTTCTCGATGGCGCTGTGGCTGCTGCTCGTGCTCGCGCCGCTGCAAGCCGTGATCGGCGACCAGCACGGGATCAACACGCTGAAGCACCAGCCCGCGAAGATCGCCGCGATCGAAGGGCTGTGGGACACCGAAAAGGGCGGCACGGCGCTCAACCTGTTCGGCATTCCGGACATGAAGGCCGAAACGACGCGCTACGCGGTGAAGGTTCCGCATCTCGGCAGCCTGATCCTCACGCATAGCTGGGACGGCGAAATCCGCGGGTTGAAGGACTTCCCGCCGCAAGACCGCCCGAATTCGACGATCGTGTTCTGGAGCTTCCGGATCATGGTCGGCATCGGCTTCGCGATGATCGGCCTCGCCGTGCTCGCGTGGCTGCTGCGCCGCCGCGGCAGCCTGTACGAATCGAAGTGGTTCCACCGCTTCGCGCTGGCGATGGGCCCGACCGGCTTCGTGTCGCTGCTCGCCGGCTGGGTGACGACCGAAGCGGGCCGCCAGCCCTGGGTCGTGTACGGCGTGATGCGCACCGCGCAGGCCGTGTCGCCGCTGACGCTGCAGCAGGTCAGCCTGTCGATGATGACCTTCGTGATCGTCTACTTCCTGGTGTTCGGCACCGGCATGTACTACATCCTGAAGCTGATGAAGGCCGGCCCCGCGCTGCCCGACGCGACGCACGACGCGAACCACGACGCGCCCGGCTCGCGCCGCGATCACACCGCGCGCCGCCCGATGTCGGCGGTCGACGAACTGATCGAGACCGTCTGAGCCCTCTTCTGAGCAAACGAGAAAACCTATGGACGTCACCGTAATCTGGGCCGCGATCATCGCATTGGGGCTCTTCATGTACGTCGTGCTCGACGGCTTCGACCTCGGCATCGGCATCGTCTTCCCGTTCTTCCCGGACGAGAAGGAACGCGACCTGATGATGAACACCGTCGCGCCCGTGTGGGACGGCAACGAAACGTGGCTGGTGCTCGGCGGCGCCGGGCTGTTCGCGGTGTTCCCGGTCGTGTATGCGACGGTGCTGTCGGCGCTCTACCTGCCGCTGATCTTCATGCTGGTGTGCCTGATCTTCCGCGGCGTGTCGTTCGAGATCCGCGCGAAGGCGCGCCGCACGAAGCATCTGTGGGACCTCGCGTTCATCGGCGGCTCGGCCGGTGCGACGCTGTTCCAGGGGATCGCGCTCGGCGCGTTCCTGCAGGGCATCAACGTGAAGAACGGCGTATTCGCCGGCGACGCGTTCGACTGGCTCACGCCGTTCAGCCTGCTGACGGGCCTCGGCCTCGTCGTCACGTATGCGCTGCTCGGCTGCTGCTGGCTCGTCGCGAAGACGGAAGGCGACCTGCAACGCCGCCTGCATCGCGTCGTGTGGCCGCTGACGGTCGTGCTGCTCGGCTTCATCGCGGTCGTCAGCCTGTGGACGCCGCTGCAGGACCCGGCGATCGCGCAGCGCTGGTTCGACACGGGGCTGTTCTGGCGCCTGCTGCCGGTGCCGTTCCTGGTCGCCGGATGCGCGGTGTGGATGCGTCGCGCGGTGCGCGACCGGCACGACATGACGCCGTTCGTGCTGGCGCTGGCGCTCGTGCTGCTCGGCTACGTCGGGCTGCTCGTCACGATGTTCCCGTATGCGATCCCGCCGACGATGACGATCTGGGAAGCCGCCGCGCCGCGTTCGAGCCAGACCTTCACGCTGGTCGGCGCAGCGATCATCCTGCCGATCATCATCGCGTACACGACGATGGGCTACTGGGTATTCCGAGGCAAGGTGCGTCATGAAGACCAGCATTACTACCACCACTGATTGCCGCGCGCGCCCGGCCGGCGCGCCGCGGCCCCGGATGCGCGGCTGGATGTGGTTCGTCGTGCTGTGGGCGGGCGGCGTGCTCGGCGCGGTCACGCTCGGCTACGCGTTCAAGCTGTTCATGAACCTGACGCTGTTTGCGGTGAAGTAAGCGGCGCGGCCCATACCGCCTCCTCGCGCATCCGTCGATCAACCGGCGGATGCGCGCTCCCCCCGCAACGGTACGGACCGTGCGCACCCATCGCACGATGCCGGGCTTCGATCCCGCCATGCAGAACCTGCGGCGGATGGTCTGAACCGTTGGCCCGCTGCATCCCGGCCGTGCGGCGCTACGCCGAATCGGCCAGCCACTGCGCCACCCGCGCGACGAGCCGGTCGGCGTCGTCGAAGCACTCGACGCCCGCCACCTGCGGCGCGTCGCAAATCGTGAACACCGGCTTGCCCCACTGCAAGCCGAGCGCGATTTCGGACAGCGTGCCGAGACCGCCGCCGACCGCGATCAGGCAAAGCGACGCGCGCGCCACCAGCGCGTTCCGCGTGATGCCGAGCCCGGTCGGCAGCGCGACGCTCAGATACGGATTCGCGAGCGTCGCGTCGTCTTCGGGCAGCAGCCCGATCGCACAGCCACCGGCCGCATGCGCGCCGCGCGCGGCGGCTTCCATCACGCCCTGCTTGCCGCCGCCGACGAGTGCGACGCCCGCCGTCGCCAACGCATGGGCGAGCCGCTCCGCGACGCGCATCTGCTCGTCCGTCGCGTCGCGCGGGCCGATCACGCCCACCGGCATCCGATGCCGGCGCAAGCCGTTCTGCCGCTGCGCCAGCCGCGCGAGCTGATCCCGCGCCGCCCCCGACCATTCAATGCCGCCGTTGCCGAACAAGGCCTTCCCCCAGTGCAAGAACGCAGGTGCAGATGGCGGTCAGCACGATCGACAGCACGGCCGCCTGCGAAAAATCGGTTTGCCCGTCCGACAGCTTCAGATACATCAGCAGCGGCAGGATGTTGATCTGCGTGCCGGCCAGCGCGAGCGCCGTGCCGTACGTGCCGAGCGCGATCGCGGTCACGAGGCACCAGGCGGACATGATCGACGGCCACAGCTCGCGCCACGCGACGTCGAGCCACGCGCGCCACGGCCGCGCACCGAGCGTCAGCGCCGCTTCGAGCGGCCGCCGGTCGAAATTCGCGAGGGCCGGATAGATCATCAGCGCGACCCGCGGAATCAGGTAATACGCATAGGCGAAGGCGAGCCCCGGCATCGTGTAGATCGCGCCGCCGATCGCGTTCGGATCGGCGCCCAGCGCCGCCAGCAGCATGGTGACGAAGCCCGCGCGGCCGAACGCGAGGATGAAGCCGTACGCGATCACGAGGCCGGAGAACGCGAGCGGCACGCCGAGCAGCGCCAGCGACCAGTGGCGGCGGGCCGGCGACTGGCCCGCCAGCACGAAGGCGAGCGGCACGCCCACGCCGACCGACAACGTCCCGGCGCCGACGCCCAGCGCGAGCGAGCGGGCGATCGCAGCGGCGACGAGCGGGTCGCGCAGCACCGCCGCGAACGCCCGCCCGCCGTCCGCACAGGCGGCGTCGACCAGCGCGGCGAGCGGCAGCACGAAGCACACCGCGAGCAACGCGGCCGCGGGAAGCGCGCCAAAGCGGCGCAGCACGCCGCGTTCCGGTAACGAAGCCTGCATCGCGAGCCCCTTAGTTGCCGAGCGTGGCCTGCGACCACAGCTGGTCGACCTCGGCCTTGCGCGCGGCCGCCTTCGCGACATCGAGCGGGCGAACCTGCGGCGCATTCGGCAGCTTCGCCGCGACGTCCGGCGCCACCGGCGTGCCGGGCACGGCCGGACGCACGTAACCCTGCGCGAACAGCGCCTGGCCGACGTCGCTCATCACGAGGTTGAGCCACAGCTGCGCGGCGGACGGATTCGGCCCGTTCTTCACGAGACTCATCGCATACGGCGCCGACACGCTGCCGTCCTGCGGAATCACGACGTCGGCCGCGTCGCCCATCCCGTCCGCATACTTCGCCTTCAGGCCGTCGTTCTCGTAGCCGATCAGGATCGGGATCTCGCCCTTCACGAATTTCGCATACGGCGTCGTGCCTTCGACGCGCAGCACGTTGCCCGCGCGCTTGAGCTTGCCGAAAAATTCGGCGCCCGGTTTCGGATTGTCGACGCCGCCGCCGTTCGCATACGCGGCCGCGAACACCGCGACCTGGCCCTGCCCGGTCGAACGCGGGTCGAGATAGACCACGGCGTTGCGGTACTCGGGCTTCAGCAGATCGGACCAGCGCTGCGGCACGTCCTTCACGAGCTTCCGGTTGACGAGGAACGCGATGTTCAGCGAATGCACGGCGAACCAGCGGCCGTCGGCCGCGCGGAACACGCCCGGCAGCTTGTCGAAGTTGATCGGCCGGAACGGCGCGACGACGTCCTTGCTCGCGGCGTCGAGCGCCGACGCCGCGAAGTAGTACGCGGTATCGGCCTGCGGACGGCGGCGCGACTTGTCCAGCGCGACGACGGTGGCCGCGGAGCCGATGTCGTTGTACGTGATTTCGACCTTCGGGTAGCGCTTGCGGAATTCGGCGAACAGCGCCTTCCAGTTCGCCCATTCGGGGCCGGTGTCGAACGACACGACGAGCCCTTCGTCGGCGGCCTTCGCGTACAGCGCGTCCTCGCCCGGATACAGCGGCGCCGCATGCGCAGCCGCGCAGGAAAGCGCCGCGAGCGCGCACAGTGCGAGCACGCGCGCGCGCATGCCTTTCACGAAAAGGGAACCTGCAGACATGGTGAATCTCCGTTGAACGAAAGGGGTCATGGCGCGTCCGGTGACGCCGGCAGCACGGGAAGCACGAGCAGATGGCGCGGATCGATCGCGATGCTGCGGGCGGCGGGCTCGCGCCCCTCGAACAGCAACGGGTCGGACGCTCCGTGCGGATGAAAGTCGTAGCGCTGCGTCGCGCCGAGATAGCGCACGTGGCCGGGACGGCCGTCGAGCCGGTTCACCGTGTGCGTCGGCGGATCCGCCTGCACGTGCTCGGGCCGCACCAGCACCGCGATTTCGGCGCCGGGCCGGTGCGCGCCCGTGTCCGCATGCAGCGTCGCGAAGCGCACGTCGACGGCGCCGTGCGCGAGCACACGGCCGGGCAGCAGCGTCGAATGCCCGACGAAGCGCGCGACCTGCGCGCTCGCGGGACGCTCGTACAGGTCGCGCGGCGTGCCGGCCTGCAGCACGCGGCCGCCGTCGACGATCGCGACGCGATCCGCCATGCTCAGCGCCTCGTCCTGGTCGTGCGTGACGAACAGCGTCGTCGCGCCGCACGCGCGCTGCAGCATGCGGATCTCGTCGCGCAGCTGGTGGCGGATGCCGGCATCGAGCGCGGCGAGCGGCTCGTCGAGCAACAGCAGCTTCGGCTCGATCACGAGCGCGCGCGCCAGCGCGACGCGCTGCTGCTGCCCGCCCGAAAGCATCGCCACGCCGCGCGTCGCATGCGCGGCCAGGCCGACCCGCTCGAGCATGTCGAGCGCGCGCTGGCGCCGCGCGCCGGCCGCGACGCCGCGCATCCGCAGCCCGTACGCGACGTTGTCGACGACCGACAGGTTCGGAAACAACGCGTAGTGCTGAAACACCATCCCGACTTCGCGCCGCCATACGGGCACGCCGGCCACGTCGGCGCCGCCGATCGCAATGCGGCCGCGCCAGCCGTCGAGCAGGCCGGCGGCGAGCCGCAGCAGCGTCGACTTGCCGGAGCCGCTGCGCCCCATCACCGCGAGCAGTTCGCCCTGGGCGGCGGACAGCGTGACGCCGTCGATGCCGTGACGCGCACCGGGATACTGGAAACTGACGTGTTCGAATTCGAGGCTCATGGCTGATTCACTTCAGGCGTTGCATGGTGCTGGTGGACACGAGCGTCGCGAGCACGGCGAGGACGAGCAGCACGACGGTCGCCGCGCAGGCCATCCCCGTCGCGCCGTAGAACGCCTGCAGCAGCACGATGGGATAGTTCCGGTAGCGAAAACCGGCGATCAGGTTCGAGATCTGGAATTCGCCGATCGACAGCGCGGCCACCATCACCAGACCGGAAAACAGGCTGTGCCGCAGGTTCGGCAGCACGATCGTGAAGAACTGGCGCAGCGGCGTCGCGCCGAGCGTCGCCGCGCAGGCCTCGAGACGCGCAAGCCCGAGATGCCGCAAATCGCTCAGCAGCGTCTGCAGCAGATACGGCAGCGTCAATACCGCATGCGCGGCGATCATCAGCGGCAGCGTGCCGAGCCAGGGCAGCGTGTCGCCGCTGAAGATCGCGATGTAGCCGAAACCGAGCGTGAGCGCCGGCACGGCGATCGGCATCAGCATCACGATGCGCGTCGCAAGCCCGCCGCCGGCCTGCGCGCGATGATGCAGCGAATACGCGAGCGGCAGCCCGATCGTCGCGTTGAGCGCGCAGCAGGCCAGCGCGACCATCAGGCTGACGCCGAACGCTCGCGTGAAGCCCCGGTTCGCGGCCAGATCGGTGAACCAGTGCGCGGTGAAGCCGGCGGGCAGCAGCGTATTGGTCCACGACTGCCCGACCGAGCCGACCAGCAGCAGCGCGATCGGCAACAGCAGGTAGAGGCCGAACGCGGCGACGAGTGCCTGCAGCAACAGCCGGCCGATGCGGGGGCGCGCTGCTTTGCTACGACGAATCGGAACACCGTCGGCCAATGCCGGGACGGATGACGGATGCATGACACACTCGCTGACGATGGGGGAGGACCGCGCGCAATGCCCGTCGGAACGGGCTCGTGGGCGTTGTCGGAACCCGCGCAGTGTGCGGATTCGACATGGCACCGTCATGAAAAAAACGTACAAAGACGGCATCGATCCATGCGAGAACGGAACAGCAGCCGATGAAACACCTGTATCCGAACGTCGCGGAACTGCACGCATTCGTCGCGTCGGCGAAATACCTGAACTTCTCGTACGCGGCACGCGAGCTGGGCCTGACGCCCAGCGCGGTCAGCCGGCAGATCGCCAGCCTCGAGGCGCTGTTCGGCGTGAAGCTGTTCGTGCGCGAAGGACGCGGCCTCACGCTCACCCGCGCGGGCGAGGTGTATCACGCACGCGTCGTCGCGCCGCTGCGCGAGATCGGCAATGCGTCGATCGAGCTGCTGAGCGCCCGCGAGAACCGCGACCTGCTGACGATCGCGAGCGTCCCGACGTTTACGACCAAGTGGCTGCTGCCGCGGCTCACGCGCTTTCTCGCCGCCGCGCCGGGCGTCACGCTCGGCTTTCGCCGCCATCTCGCGCCGGGCGACCCGTTTCCGTTCGGGCTCGACGCGGCGATCCGCTATGGCGACGGCGCATGGGAAGGCATACGAAGCGACTATCTCGACGGCCGGACCTTCGTGCCGGTCTGCACGCGCGAATTCGCGGAGCGGCACGCGCTGCGCGGCCCCGCCGACGTCGCGTCGGCGCCGCGCCTGGTGCACGAACAGGCGGAGATCGCATGGTCCGAATGGGCGCAGCGCCACCACGCGACGCGGATGAATGCGCTGGCCGGCGCCCGCTTCGAACAGTATTCGGTGCTGATCCAGGCCGTCCAGGCCGGGCTCGGGATCGCCCTGGTGCCGCGCTTCCTGATTCTCGACAATCTCGCGGCCGGCACGCTGATCGAGCCGTTCGACGCCCCGGTCGACCTCGACGCGCAGGGGCACTATCTCTGCTACGCGCCCGAACGCCTCGCGACCAGCGACGCGCTGCGGCGTTTCCGCGAGTGGATGCTCGACGAAGCGACGCAGGGTTGATCGACGGCGAGCGCCGGAGCGGTCGCCATCGGCGTCCGGGCGACCGGACGCGGGCCGGCGTATCCGGTGCCGGACGCCGCGCGACGGCGGCATCCGGCCCGCGCAAGGTCAGCGATCGATACCGAGCCCCGGCAGCACGCGCGTATTCTCGGCGACGACCGCGTGCAGCAGCTTCGGATCGGCGCCGAGCAGCCCTAGGATCGTCGGCGCGACCTGCTTCGTGCCGACCAGATCGCTCACGCTGCGCGCGCGCTGCAGGCCCGGATACGACACCAGCAGCGCGAGATGGCTGTCGTCCGGCGCGTTGCCGCCATGCTCCTCGTCCTTCTTCGTGCTCGACGTGTAGATCACGCCCGGATTCGGCTGCACGATGAGGTCCGGCGTGCGGCCGTTGGCCGGGTCGCCGAACCGCTCGGCCAGCGCCGCGCCGTACAGGATGTACGCCTGCGGGCCGTCCGCGCAGATGCCCGGCGCGTTGCAGCCGAGGTTGGCCTGCAGCGTGCGCACCACGGCCGTGCGCTGGCCGCGGTCGCGCAGCCAGATCAGGCCGACGTCGTCGGTCTGCACGAAGCCCGTGCCGGCGAGGCCCGAACCGTCGTTCGGGTTGCCCGTCGTCGTGTTGTTCTGGCCGAAGTTGCCGTTCGGATCGAGGTAATCGTTCGCTTCGAGCAGCTTCGTCAGCGTGTCGCCGTTCTTCACGAGCTTGGTGCGATCGGTCGGCGACTGGCCGTGCTTCGCGGTGACGATCACGGCCGTCGACGTGTACAGGTTGCGCTGCTTCAGCTCGGCGACGATGTGGCCGATCGCGCCGTCGACGTAGGTGATCGCATTCGCGACCTGGCCGTTCGGCGTGAAGTTCGCATCGAGATAGCCGCCGCCCTTCGCGACCGGCGCCTTCTGCGCGACGCTGAGCGTCTGGAAGTTCGCGCCAAACAGCGTCGGCACCGGCGCCGTCCTGGCGCCGGTCGAATCGCGGCCGTCGATCTGGTTGATCAGCGCCTGCACGTGCAGGTTGTCGAAGCGCGCGGTGTGCGAATAGACGTCGGTGTACGCGGTGTTGGTGGCCGGGTCGATCGAGTTGATCTCGGTGCGCATCAGATCGTCGACGCCCGTGCCGGACGGGCCGTTCAGCCAGTCGTAGCCCCACGCGTGCTTGTCGGCCCACGCGGTGTACGCGTTCGGCACGCCGGCCTTGACGGCCTCGAACACCGTGTTGGTCTTCAGGTAATCGTGCGGGTAGACCGGCACGCAGCGGCCGCCGACCTTCGCGTGCGGAATGGCCTGCGGGTTGAACGCGCCGCCGCCGTCGAGGTGCACGAGCGCGCCGCCGTTCATCGCGTCGATGCCGGTCGTCTCGTCGAACACCACGTTCCAGCCCTGCTTGCCCGAGCAGGTCGTGTCGCTCGGCGCGTACAGGTTGCGGTCGTAGGACACGTCGTAGAACAGGCCGGCCGTCTTCGGCGAGCCGCCCGTCACGAGCGCGGCGAGGCCCGGGAACGAGTCCGACAGGCCGGGCGTGTACGCATTCGTATACGTGACGCCGCTTTGCGCGAGCACCGCGAGGTTCGGACACGTGTTCGCGCCGATGCAGCGCGCGAGATCCTGCTCGTGCAGGCCGTCGACGCTGATCAGCAGCACGTGCTTCGCGACGCGCCGGCCATGGCTGCCGTCGTCCTGCTGCGCTGCCTGGGCGCTGGCGCTCGCGAGCGCCAGCGCGCCCGCCACCATCACCGCGACGTTTCGTTGCTTGGCGAATCTGGAAATCATCACCCCACCTCATCGATTGACGTTGAACCGCATGACTTGCCGGAAGGCGCGCAAAATATGGCCGGCTCGTGCGGCGGTCCGATGAAGCGGGGCTTTCTGTTGTCTGTCAAACGTAACCAATCGCAAGCGGCATCGGACGGTCGCGATGCGCCGCGTCGGCCGCCGCGCGTGCACGCGGCCGGATTTTTGTCGGACTTGGCGCGCGACTATTGGCGTGTAATAAAGGGTTTTCCCTGACCCGGAGCACGAGTATGTCGACCCTGGAAGCGCTCAGGTTCGTGCTGGACGATGCACGCACCCCCGAAATCATTCGCCATCACGTCGTCGACGCGCTGCAGTACGCGTTGCGCAATTACGGCCAGGTGTTCACGGCCAAGGAAGTCGAATGGCTGACGCAGTGGGACGATGCGCGCCTGCCGCTCGCCGCGAGGAAGGAACTGGACAAGCGCGAACCGGCGCTCGACGGGCGCTGACGCCGCACGGGCCGCGCCGCGCGATCGTGCGCGGCGCGGCCGCGTCGAACGACGCGCGGCCGCTTGCTTGCCGCGTTACTGCAGGCCGAAATCGACGCGCGTCGTCGCGCCCTTGTCCTCGATGCCCTTCGCATCGAGCTTCGGCGCGACGACGAACATCCGGCTCGAATCGATCTTGCCGTCGAGATACTGGCGCACCGCCTGCGCACGCTGCTGCGCGAGCGCGCGCAGCGCGTTGTCGTCGGCCGGCGCGTGATCGGCAAGCGCCTTCTTCATGTCCGCATCCGGCAACGTCTTCTGCAGGCCGACCAGGTTGCGCGGCTTCTTGAAATCGGCCGCCTTGTACGCGCGCGTCAGGTATTTGTCGTACTCGGCCGGCGCGACCTTCACCGTCATCGGGTCGACGCTCTCGCCCTGCCCGATCACGTCCTTGAGCTTCTGCTGACGAACCAGCCGGTCGACATACACGTCGCGCAGCCCCGGCGTGTCGACGGCCGGATCGACGCGGCCGATCAGGTCGAGCCGGATCGACGGCTTCTCGGTCAGCATCTTCGCGACGGTGTCGAGCTTCTTCTGCTGCGCGTCGCTGAGCGCGTACGAGCCCGGCGCGAACTCGACGTAGCCGAGATCCTCGCCGCCGCTGCCGCCGAACGCATGCGACAGCAGCGTGAACGGCGACGTCACCGCCTTCGCGATCAGGTTCAGCACCGCGCGCCAGATCAGCCCGCCGATGCTGAACTCCGGATTCGACAGCGAGCCCGACACCGGCAGGTTCACGTCGATCTCGCCGCGCGTGTTCTTCAGCAGCGAGATCGCGAGCTTCACCGGCAGCTTGGTCGCCGTGTCGTTCTCGACGTGATCGCCGAACGTCAGCTGGTCGATGAAGATATGGTTGTTCGCCTGCAGCTGGTCGTTGGCGAGCTGGTAATGCAGGTCGACGTTGAGCTTGCCCTTCGTGATCGGGTAGCCGGCGTACTTCGCCGAATACGGCGTCAGGTTCGTCAACTCGACGCCGTGCGCGGTGGCGGTGAGGTCCAGCGCCGGCTTGTCGATCAGCGGGTTCACCGAGCCCCTGATCGAGATCGGCCCGTTGCCGGCCAGGTTCGCGGCGACGTCGACCGGAGCCGACGTCGTCGAATCCGTGCCGAACGCGCCGACCGTGCCCTTGATCGCGACGAGGTTCGCCGTGTAGTTCGGCTTGATGAAGTTGTCGGTGTAGGTCACGCGGCCGTTTTGCAGCACCAGCTCGCCGAAATGCATACGCACCGGATTCTGCGGCGGCGGCGCGGCCTTCACGATCACCGTCGCCGCTGCGGCGGACGGCGCCGATGCCTGCCGCGCGGCCGCGGCCGACGCCGCCTGCGCGGCGGCCGGCGGCGTCACGCCGGGCGACAGCGGCACCGGTTCGCTCTTGCTCGCGTCGCGCGTGAGCGACTGCGCGGGGCCGGTTTCCTTCGCGACGACGTCCTTCAGGTTCAGCCGCCCCTGCGCGTCGAGCAGCACGCGGCCATAGAAGTTCGAGAACGTCACACGCGCGGCGTCGACGTCGGTGCCCTTCTCGTCGTAGTTCACTTTCAGGCTCGACAGCGCGAGCGAGCGCCAGCCGGCGAACGGGTCGGACGTCGCCTTGTCGAGCATCCGCACGTCGACCAGCGCGGCGTCGCCGTGGTAGGTCGCGCGCGGCGCGCCCTTCACTTGCGCGAACGTCAGGTTGCCCTGCGCATTGAGCAGCGCGCTCGCGATGGTCGCGTTCAGCGCGCTGCCGAAGTACGGCTCGAACGCGGCTGCGTCGAGCCGGTTGCCGTCGATCTTCAGGCCGACTTTCAGCGGCATCGCGGTGACGTCGCCCGACGCGGCGAGCGAGCCCTTGCGGTTCAGCGTCGCCTTCAGGCGCACCGGCAGCGGCTTCGTCAGGTCGTCGCTGATCTGCTGCACCGACAGCTCGAGCGGCTTGATCGCGAGCTTCACCGGGCGCGGCGTCGTCAGGTCCGTGAAGTTCGCGGACGCGTCCTTCACGTTCAGCGCGTCGATCCGGTAATGCCACGCCGGCGCGCTCGCGGCGGCCTTGCGCGCGACCGTGCGCGCCGGCACAGGCGCCGCCGGCCGGGCCGGCTCGCCGAGCGCCGCGAGGTCGATGCTGCCGTCCTTCAGACGCTGCACGTCGAGCGCGAGGCCCGTCGTGTCGACGCTCGTGATGTCGGCCGTGCGCGCGCCGACGTCGATCTTCGCGATCTTCGCGCTGGCGTCGCCGAGCGCGATCGCGGGCGCCTTCGCGTCGGGCGTCGCGAGCTTCAGCGCTGTCAGGCTGACCGTGCTGTCGACGACCTGCGCGTCGAGCGGCGTCTTGCCCCAGTCGGCCTTCGCGTTGAGGTTCGCGCCCAGCGTGCCGTCGAGCACGCGCGCGCGGGTCGCATCGGCGAGGTACGGCTGCAGCGCCGGCAGCGCGAGCGCAGCGACGCTCAGCTTCGTGTCGGCCTGCTTCGCCGCGACGCTCACCGCGCCTTCGGCCTTCAGGTCGCCGCCGCGCGACAGCGACGTCGACAGCGTGTATTTCGCCGGCGTCTTGCCCTGCAGCGTGAAGCCGTCGAGCGTCGCGGCGAGCTTCGTCAGCGAGATCGCGGCCGGGGTCGCTGGCGCGCGGTCGTCGAAGTTGAGCGTGCCGCCGTCGATCGCGAAATGGCGGATCGTCAGGTCGAGCGGCGGCGCTTGCTTCGCGGTGGTGTCGGCGTTGGGGGCGGTCGGCGTGCTGGCGGCGGTGACGTTCGCGGCGGCAACGCTCGCCGTGGCGACGCTCGCGGCACCCGATGCGGCCGCGCCCGAGGCTGCGGGCTTTTCTGCTGCCGTCTTTTCTGCTGCGGTCTTGTCCGCTGCCGGCTTCGCCACGGCGGCCGGCTGGCCGCCGAGCTTCTCGACGTTCAGCACGCCCTGCCGGTCGCGCGACAGATCGACGACCGGCTGGTCGATGCGGATCTCGTCGAAATGCAGCACGTTGCGCAGCGGCTCGAGGCCCGCGGCCGCGACGTGCACGCCGCGCGCGGCGAACAGCGGCTCGGACGCGAGGCCGGTCACCTTCGCGTCGTTCAGATCGACGGTGCCCGCGACGCGCAGCGACGGCGTGTCGCCGCTCATCACGAACTTCAGCGTCAGATTGCTGCTCAGCAGGCCGCTCGTGACGACGACCGGCAGCTTCGTCGACGCATACGAAATCAGCTTCGGCACGTCGAGCCGGTCGAACGTCAGCGTGACTTCGGATTCGCGCGACTGCGCGAACGGCTTCGTGCGGCCGTCGATCGCGATCGGGCTGCCGTCGAACCGCGCGCGCAGCTTCGGCTGCACGAAGATGTCGGTCTTCGACGGCAGCGTCGCGATGAACGGGATGCCGAGCGTCCAGTTGTCGACCACGTGCCGCTCGTTCAGCAGGCGGTCGTCGAAATCGATGCGGCCGTCGTTGACCTGGATGTTCGACACCGAGAACAGCGTCGGCTTGCTGGCCGGCTGCGACGGCGTCGAGAACTTCTCGATCAGGTCGGTGAAGTTCAGGCGCTGCGCGTCGTAGCGGACGATGTGAAAGCGCGGCGAGTCGACGCGCAGTTCGTTGACGATCGGCGCGCCGCGCAGCAGCGACGTCCACGACGGCCGTACCACCAGCTTGCCGATGTCGATGAAGTCGCCGCGGCCGCCGCGCTCGCCGATATGCACGCCATCGGCTTCGAGGTTCAGCGTGTACGGGTTCAGCGCGATGCGCCGAATCGTCGACGGCCGGTCGAGTTGCTTGCTCAGTTGCTGTTCGGCGAGATGGCGAATCAGCGGCGGCGCGGCGAAGAAACCCAGCAGCCCGAACACGATGACGAAGATCAGCACGCCGATGCCGATGCGCCGGGTCCGACGCGAGCGTGCAATGCCGCCGAGGGCATGGAGGGTCGAGGTTACGGTTTTCTTGTCTGCGCTTGCCATGCTTGAATGCCTCGGGAACACGAGCAAGGCCGCGCCGGTTTTCCGGCGCGGCCTTGCAAGCTATCCCGAAAGTATAGGCCGAGGTGGTGACGGAGCGTCGTTGGGGTGCGGCCGCCACGCCCGCGCATCGGACAGCGGCGGCGCGTGTCCGTTCATTTCCGGACGACGGCGGGCGGCAACCAGGAGCCGTCGGTCGCTTGCGGCTTCGGCGCGTACAGGCGCAGCGCGAGCGCGAAATCGGTGCGCGGCGCCGGCAGCCAGTTGGCCCCGCGCGCGCCGCTCGACGTCGCCGACACGACCACGTCGATCGAGCCGTCGCGGTTGCGGCGCAGCCGCTCGCGATCGCCGAGCGAGCGGCGTGCCGCACCGACGTCGGGCAGCGCGCCGTTGGTCGCATACGGCGTGAGCGTCCAGAAGCCGCGCACCGGCGGCACCGCGCCCGGCGCGAAATGCAGCATGTAGCGGTTCGCGCCGTTCAGCGGCTGGCCGTCGCTGTCGACGCGCACGAGCGCGAGCGTTTCGTCGTCGCGCGTCGCGGTGCCGAACTGCGTGTAGGCCGCGTACGCGCGCAGCGCGTAGTCCTGCCCGTACTTGCCGGCCGTGTCGCCGATCCAGCTCCAGCCGTTCGCGCCCAGCAGGTTCGACGGCGGCGTCGCGAGGCGAGCGCGCGCTTCGGCGACGCCGGCCGTCGCCGCGCTCAGGCGGTCGCCCGTCCACTGCACCGGGTAGCCGGCCGACACGCCGATATCGCTGAGCAGTTCCTGCGCGTGCGCGTCGTCGGCGGGCGGCGGGTTGTCCTGCAGCGCCTGGGCGAAGCGCGTGAAGAACGCCTTCGGATCGAGCGCCGCGACCTGTTCGGCCGGCGTGCCGCCGCTCGCGGCTTCCGACGGCGCGCTGCCCGCATGGACGGCCACCGACGCGCCGCGCGCGGCGCCCGTATACACCGACAGCGGCACCACGCGGATCGCCCGCTGCAATTTCCTCACGTTCGTCAGGTCGCGGCCGCCGCTCGTCTGCAGCCGCACTTCGAGCCACGCGTTGGCCGACGGCACGTCGACGCGCACCGCGCCCTTCGGCAGCGTGCCCTGCCAGTCTTTCGCGACGAAGGCGATCGTTTGCGAGCGCATGGCGCCGCGCGCACCGTGCAAGGCCACGCTCGACGACGACCACAGCACGTTCGTCCACATGTCGAGTGCGCGCGCGTCCCAGTAGCGGCCGCGCGTGTCGGGCAGCGTGACGATCACCGGCTCGGCGCCGACGTCGAGCCAGCCGGTCGAGTCGAGCGTATCGACGCCCGGCAGCGGCGGATTCAGCGCGCCGACCGGCGGCAGCGCCTGCGCGTGGCGCAGCGTGTTGAGCGGCGCCTGGCCCGGCTGCGCGCCGTCCCCGCCGGTCGCGGCTTCCTTCGCGACGTCCATCAGCACGAGCGGATACGCATATATATAGGAGTCGGCGACTTCGGCGCGCATCCAGCCGGTTTTGCGCTGGATCGCATCGGGTTGCGACGCGCATCCCGCCAACAGCGCCGCGATGGCGAGCGACGCGGCGGCGGCGCGTCGCAGAGAAACGGTTTCTCGTCGATTTTCAATCATTGATCACTGGCCGAATATCTTTTTTGTCAGTCAACGCCTTGTTCGACGCATGCTCGGCGCAAGCAAGGCACTTCAGCGGCCCTGATTGCCGTCTCGTCGCGGCGGGCGCTGATGTCAGGCCGGTATCATAGCGCCTAAGGGCATCCCCCAATATGCCGAATAGCAGGCTAAGGTCATTGCGGGGCCGAGGGTCGATCGCGAACCATTATTTTGATATCTCGCTCCGGATCGACATCGCCGCTTGACCTTCCCATCATGGGAATGTCGATACTGATGTCATTCGCGGCACGAACCGTGCCTTTGGGGAATCCGACATGACTGAATCACTCGCGTCCACGGCAACGCACACGATCGAACTCGACATCGACGGAATGACCTGCGCATCATGCGCCGGCCGCGTCGAGAAGGCGCTCGCCAAGGTGCCGGGCGTCACACGGGCATCCGTCAATCTGGCCACCGAACGTGCGAGCGTCGACGCCGCGCCGGACGTTTCCGCGTCGCGGCTCGTCGACGCGGTCCGGCAGGCCGGTTACGGCGCGACACCGGTTGCGGCAAAGCCAGCCGCCAGCGCGCAGCCCGTCCCAGCTCCGGCACCGGCACCGGCACCGGCACCGGCCAACATCGAGCTCGACATCGACGGGATGACCTGCGCATCGTGCGCCGGCCGCGTCGAGAAGGCGCTCGCCAAGGTGCCGGGCGTCACACGGGCATCCGTCAATCTGGCCACCGAACGTGCGAGCGTCGACACCGCGCCGGACGTATCCGCGTCGCGGCTCGTCGACGCGGTCCGGCAGGCCGGCTACGGCGCGACGCCGGTCGCCGCCACACCCACGGCCGACCGCGCCGGACCGGCCAGTTTCGAGCTGGACATCGGCGGCATGACCTGCGCGTCCTGCGCGGGCCGCGTCGAGAAGGCGCTGGCCGCGGTGCCGGGCGTCGCGCGCGCGTCGGTCAATCTCGCGACCGAGCGCGCGTCGGTGCAGGCGGCCGGCACGCTCGACGCCGCCGCGCTGATCGCGGCGGTCACGTCGGCCGGTTATCAGGCGTCGCTCGCCGCCGAGGCGCAGGCCGCGGCCGCCGCTCCCGCCGCACCCGACCCGGCGCAGGCCACCGACGCGCGCAAGCGCCGCGACGCGATCCGCGAACGCAATCTCGTGATCGGCGCGGCCGTGCTGAGCACACCGCTCATCGTGCCAATGCTCGTCGCGCCGCTCGGCATCGACGCGATGCTGCCCGGCTGGCTGCAGCTGGTGCTCGCGTCGATCGTCCAGTTCGGTTTCGGCGCGCGCTTCTATCGGGCCGCGTGGCACGCGGTAAAGGCGCGCACCGGCAACATGGACCTGCTCGTCGCGCTCGGCACGTCGGCCGCCTTCGGCCTGAGCCTGTGGATGCTGCTGCGCGAGCCCGCGCATCCGGGCCACCTGTATTTCGAGGCATCGGCCGTGATCGTCACGCTGGTGCGGTTCGGCAAATGGCTCGAAGCCCGTGCGAAGCGCCAGACCACCGACGCGATCCGCGCGCTGAACGCGCTGCGCCCCGATCGCGCGCGCATCGTCGAGCACGGCGTAGAGCGCGACGTGCCGCTCGCGCAGGTGCGCGTCGGCACGACCGTGGCGATCCGTCCGGGCGAGCGCGTGCCGGTCGACGGGCGCATCGTGTCGGGCCGCTCGCACGTCGACGAATCGCTGATCACCGGCGAAAGCCTGCCGGTGCCGAAGGACGACGGCGATCCCGTCACGGCCGGCTCGATCAACGGCGAAGGCGCGCTCGTCGTCGCCACCACCGCGATCGGCGCGGAGACGACGCTCGCGCGCATCATCCGCCTCGTCGAATCCGCGCAGGCCGAGAAGGCGCCGATCCAGCGGCTCGTCGACCGCGTCAGCGAAGTGTTCGTGCCGTCGATTCTCGGCATCGCCGTGCTGACGCTGATCGGCTGGCTGATCGCCGGCGCCGGCGCCGAAACGGCGATCCTGAACGCCGTCGCGGTGCTCGTCATCGCATGCCCGTGCGCGCTCGGTCTCGCGACGCCCGCCGCGATCATGGCCGGCACCGGCGTCGCGGCGCGCCGCGGCGTGCTGATCAAGGACGCGCAGGCGCTCGAGCTCGCCCAGCGCGCGACCGTCATCGCGTTCGACAAGACCGGCACGTTGACCGAAGGCAAGCCGTCCGTGACGGCCTTCGACGCCGTCGACATCCCGCGTGAGCAAGCGCTTGCTGTGGCAGCAGCCGTGCAGCGCCACAGCAATCATCCGCTCGCGCGCGCGGTGGTCGCCGCGTACGACGCGGACGTCGCCGCGCGCGGCGGCGCAGCCGTGGCGGCCGATGCTGCGGCGGCAACCGACGCGCGGGCGGTCGCCGGACGCGGTGTCGAAGCGCGTGTGAACGGCCGGCTGGTCGCGCTCGGCAGCAGCCGCTGGCGCGACGAGCTGGGCATCGCGGTTCCGCCCGAACTCGGGGCGCGCGCGGCCGAGCTCGAACGCGCGGGCAACACGATTTCGTGGCTGATGCGCGCCGACGCGCCGCGCGCGCTGCTCGCGCTGATCGCCTTCGGCGACACGGTGAAGCCGGGCGCGCGCGACGCGATCGCGGCGCTGTCGGCGCGCGGCGTCGCGAGCGTGCTGGTGACGGGCGACAACCGCGGCAGCGCGGCGGCCGTCGCGGCGGCGCTCGGGATCGATGAAGTGCATGCGCAGGTGCTGCCCGACGACAAGGCGCGCGTGGTCGCCGAGCTGAAGCGCACGCATGGCGGCGTGGTGGCGATGGTCGGCGACGGGATCAACGACGCGCCGGCGCTCGCCGCGGCCGACGTCGGCATCGCGATGGCGACCGGCACCGACGTCGCGATGCATACGGCCGGGATCACGCTGATGCGCGGCGATCCGACGCTCGTCGCCGACGCGATCGACATCTCGAAGCGCACCTACCGGAAGATCCAGCAGAACCTGTTCTGGGCGTTCGTGTACAACCTGATCGGCGTGCCGCTGGCGGCGCTCGGTTGGCTGAATCCGGTGATCGCGGGCGCGGCGATGGCGTTTTCGAGCGTCAGCGTCGTGACCAACGCGTTGCTGTTGAGGAGATGGAAAGGCAAGGCGCGGTGATGTGGCGCGGGGCGAACACGGGGGCCTTCATCCGCCCGCTTCGCACCGCGCAGGGTTCAACGGCTTCGACGAAGCCACGAACGATACGCGGCGATCACGACCAACATCGCGCCGTCGACCATACCCGGCAACGGAAGCGGGTTCGTCCACTTGGCCATGTTGGCGCTGCGCGCGCAGTACAGCGGACCATCGCCGTACGCCTCATTGAGACTGATCGCGTTGGACGCACCAGTGAGCAGGACGGCAATCGGCAGCGTCACACCGATCGAGATGCGCAACGGGCGTTTTCGCATATCAGTATTGAACCGTCCGTGGGACGTGGCATTCCGGGGCGTCTTTCGTTGCGGCCACGATTTCTCGAACGCATGGCCGATGCATCACGCTTCCTTCCGGAATGGAATGGAATGCGAACGCCGAGCCGTCGTTGGGGGAATCCCCGCCGCTACTCCTGAACGACCGGCTTGAGCAATGTGGTCGTGATCGGTACGAAGCCGCACGCCCGATAAAGCGCACGTGCAGCCGTGTTGTGATTGAACACCGACAGTCCGATCTCCGTGACGCCATGACGGCGCGCCTCGGCCTCGAGCGCATCGAGCGCGCGCGTCGCCCAGCGCTGACGGCGCCGGGACGGGACGATGTCGAGGTCGTAGATGAACAGCGTGCGGTTCGGCCCTTCGGCCACGATCGCATACCAGAGATCGCCGACCGTATCGCCGGTGGCGGTGTCGATCAGTTGGACGAGCGTCTGGCCGGGGGTGAGCAGGCCGTCGGGCAGCAGCGTATCGAAGCAGGCGCGGGCGCGGCTGGCCGCATCGTCGATCGCGTTCTGGCCGGAGGACACGAGGTCGCGCGCGTAGCCGTCGACGGCGCGCGTGCGGTATGCATGGAATTCGCCGGCCGTCATCGGCCGCATCTGCAGCATGGCTCGGAGGTCGCGAAGCAAGTCGGACTTCCAGTGTAGCGGGACGGTCGCACCGGCGCGCGATGCGGCGGCGGAAAACGGGCAGGCAGGTGCGGCGAGCGCCGCGCCGAATCAGCGAATCAGCGAATCAGCGACGGTACAGGACGATCGGCGCGAGGTTCGCACGGCGCATACGCTCGACTTCGGCGTGACGCGCGGCGTACGAATAATCGGTGTCGAGCGGGAGGTGCGGGGAGACGAACAGGTCGTCGATCTTTTGCAGCAGGGCGAGAATGAAGCTCATTTGAGACTCCTGACAAAGTGCGCTAGGGTTTTCCCTTAGACGGCTTCCATTCTAAGGGTTTTCCCTGAACTCCGCCAGCGTTACGCATCAATTCGTCGCACCGCTGTAGTCGTCTCACGACGCCGTAATACGGCGATCGTTGCCCGGCGTGGCGTTGCAGGTAGGGTCGGACCGCTTAGCGGGTTCGACGCACGCGCTTCGCGGCCGCGGCCTCGCGATTCGCATTGCGCTGGAGCCGGTCGACTTGCGACAGCAGCGCCTCGTGGCGGTCCGCGAGGGTCATCAACGTCGCCTGCTGCGCCGACAGATCGGCCGCCAGCCGATCGATTCGCTGTTGCCTGATATCGAGGTCCTGTTTCAACTGCGCGATTTGCCGGGTTTGCAACACCAGCGCGACGAGCCCCGCGCACACGACGACCGCCAGCGTCAGCAGCAGCCGGTTGACACGGCGCATCTCGCGATCGGCAACCTGCTTGATGCCGGCCGTGTCGGCCTGCAACGCGGCGAGCCGCTCGGACAGCGGACGCAGATGAACGTCGGGATCGAAGGCCGACGAATTCTGCACGGCCGGTTGCACGCGATCGGCCGACGGCTTCGTCACGAACGACGCCGCGGACGCCACCGGCGGCGCGGCCGGCTGCGTCGGCGCGGCAGTGCGCGGCGCATTTCCGGCGCTCGTGGCAATCGCTACGGCGGCGGGAGCGGCCGGTTTGGCTGGCTCGACCGACGCCTGCCGTTCAGCGGATGGCGCAACGTACTCGGGCGTCGTTGAAGACGGGACCGAAGCCGAGGCCGGCTCCGCGGTCGCAACAGACGCCTGCGCTTCCGGCGTGTCGCTCGCTGCTGTCGTTTCGCGCGCACCGCTCGCTGCGCGCCGCTTGCCGCCCGACGACGCGCGGCGCGCCCTGCTGCTCTGGCCGCGCGTCCGCCCTGCTTCGTCGCGTTTGTCCGGCCTGCCCGCAAGTTCCGCATCGTTAGCGGATTTCACGGGCGGTTCAGCGGCGGCCGCATCGGCAACTGCGCTCGCAGTCTCGGTCGCAAGCCCGGCATCCGTTACGGCCTCGTCGGCGGTTTCCGGCACGCCGCCGGCCGGAGCTTGCGCGCCGTCGATCGCCGGCTCGCCAATCGCAATCGCACCGACGTCAGCGGGTTGCCGTACGTCGGCTGCCTTCGTTGTGTGGGAATCGACCGTGTGCACGACATCCGCGTCGCGCGTATCGCCATGTCCCGCCGCAGGCGACGATCCCGGTTCCGATTCCGCCGACGCGGCAACGTCTCCATCACGCATCGCGGTCGCACCGATCGCGCTGGTGGCACCAAACCCGTCCAGCGTCGCCTGCCGCCCGGCGTCCTCGCTGTCCGCCGTGGTCGCTGCCGCTCGTGCGTCCGCCGACGTATCGTCACGCGCAGCGCCCGCCCCACGCGCAGCCGGCTCGAGCACCGGATCGCCGAACAGGTCGAGCGTAACTTCGTCCCGCGAAGCATCGCCAACCGGCGCGTTGGCCGGCCGCGCGGATGCCTTGGCGGCGCTATCCGCAGCAGCCGCGGCCGAGCGCGAACGAGTCGAAGAACGGCTGGAGTCTGACGCATCGCCAGCCGGCGCGTTGGCCGGCCGCGCAGAGGCATTAGCGGCGCTATCCGCAGCAGCCGCGGCCGACCGCGAACGCGAACGAGTCGAAGAACGGCTGGACCGGGAACGGGAACGCGGCACGGAAACGGATTCGGTCATGGAGTCGGATGACGGGTCGCGCCAGCGGCGCCGGATGTCGAACGGAATCGGTGACGGCCATTGTCGCATGACCAAATGTCGATCCGGCCGCTGCGCCGACGCGCTCGGCCGACGTTCATTCGTCGCCCGCCAACCCGTTGCCTTCGTCGAATCGCGTCACGCACGGCAACCCGCGCAGCTTGTCGCAGATCGCGCGGAATTCGAGGTCCGACACGCGCGCGAGCGCGATGCGGACTTCGTCGTGCTCGCCCGTTTCGTCCGCGCGCTGCACGATGAACTGCTTCACGCGCGCGCTGTCGGGGCCGAGCGCCGCGTGCAGCGAATCGAACGTCAGCGCGCCGCTCACGACCGTCAGCGCGAGCTGCCGGCGCTGCCGCACCGTGAAGTAGCGCCGCTCCAGCGGCTTGATGCCGGCGAGGATGATCAGAATGATGATCGTCGCGGAAATCGACGCGACGTACAGACCGCCGCCGACCGCGAGCCCGATCGCCGCGACCGACCACAGGCTCGCGGCCGTGGTCAGCCCGCGCACGATCTCGCCGCGCAGCAGGATCGAGCCGGCGCCGAGAAAGCCGATGCCCGACACGACCTGCGCGGCGATCCGCGACGGGTCGAGCACGACGTGCTCGCGACCGAGCACGTCCGCAAACCCGAACGCCGACACGATCATGATCAGCGTCGAGCCCACGCACACCAGCATGTGCGTGCGCAGGCCGGCGGCCCACGACAGCCGCTCGCGTTCGAAGCCGATCACACTGCCGAGGGCGGCCGCGAGCACCAGCCGCATCACGAGTTCCAGATTGCCGAGCATCGGATTTATCTCCTTTTTTTGCTGCCGGCGCCGCGGAATGTTTTATCCTTGGCCTCGGTCGCGCCGGTCCACCGGGCCGCGCCGACACGTTTCGATCCCAGCGCACAACCCCGTCATGTCCGTTTCCGACTCCGCTTCCGCCCAGGCCGCCCAGTTGCGCGACCATTTTGCGCACGTCATCTTGCCGATCTGGCAGGGTCCAGGGTTCGACCGCACGTTGCGGCTGCCGTTCGAGGCCGTCGATCCGGCCACCCATGCGCCGCTGCCCGTCACGCGGTATCGCGCGATGGCCTGTGCGCGGCAACTGTTCGTGTTCGCGCAAGCCGGTCACACCGCGCACGCGGCCACGCTGTTCGATTCGCTCTGCAGCCGCTTTCGCGACCCGCAGCACGGCGGCTGGTTCTACAGCGTCGACGCGCAGGGCGCGCCGCTCGACACGACCAAGGATCTCTACACCCATGCGTTCGTCGTGTTCGCATGCGCGGCATGGCATGCGGCGTCGGGCGACGCCGTGGCACGCACGGTCGCCCAGCAGACCGCCGCGCTGATCCAGGACCGCTTCGCGCCGCAGCCGCGCGCCGCGCTGCTCGATGCCGCGCGCCACGCCGATTTCTCGTCGTCGGGCAGCGGCGCGCTGCAGAATCCGCTGATGCATCTGACCGAAGCGTGGCTCGCGGCCGCCGATGCGTTCGGCGACGCGGCGTTCGACGATGCGCTGGCGCGCACCGCGCAGGCGGTCGAGCGCACGTTCGTCGATCCCGCGACCGGCTGCGTCGCCGAGCTGCCGCTCGGTGCGTCCAGCAACCGTTTCGAGCCCGGCCATCAGTTCGAATGGTTCTATCTGGTCGATGCGGCCGGCGCGCGGCTCGCGCATACGGGGCTGCGCGACGCGCTCGGGCGCGCGTTCGCGTTCGCGCAACGGCACGGCGTCGATGCGCAGACGGGCGCCGTGTGCGCGGCGCTCGACGCGCACGGCGCATGCATCGACGGCACCCAGCGGATCTGGGCGCAGACCGAATACCTGCGCGCACTCGCGACGCACGGCGACACGCCGGCCGGCGCGCCGCTCGCGCAGCAGATCGCGCGCTTCGCCGCGCGCTTCCTGCTGCCGCGCGGCTGGATCGAATGCAAGTCGGCCGACGGGCAGGTGTCGCGCGCCGACATGCCGTCGACCACGCCCTACCACCTCGCGACCGCCTACGCGGCGCTGCCCGCCGCTTCGTAAGCGGCGTCGGCCGGCGACGGCGACACCGCGGCGCGCTCGTCGCGCACCGCACGCTGCGCACGCGCGTCGCCCAGTTCGAACACCGACACCGCGCGCATCAGCTGCGCGGTCTGGTCGTTCAGCGACGACGCCGCCGCCGCGACCTGCTCGACCAGCGCCGCGTTCTGCTGCGTCAGCTGATCCATCTGCGTGACGGCCTGGTTCACCTGCTCGATGCCGACGCTCTGCTCGACCGATGCGGACGTGATTTCCGTCATCGTCTGCGCGACGCGCGTGATCGACGTCGATACCGTGCGCATCGCCGCGCCCGCGCGCTCGACGAGCTCCGAGCCGCCGTCGATCTGCGCGACCGATTCCTCGATCAGCGCCTTGATCTCCTTCGCCGATTGCGCGCTGCGCTGCGCGAGCGAGCGCACTTCGCCCGCGACCACCGCGAAGCCGCGGCCCTGCTCGCCCGCGCGCGCCGCTTCGACCGCCGCGTTCAGCGCGAGGATGTTGGTCTGGAATGCGATGCCGTCGATCACCGAGATGATTTCCGCGATGCGCCCCGAACTGTGCGCGATCCCGCGCATCCGGTCGATCACGCTGTCGACCACGCTGCCGCCCTGGCGCGTCGCGTCGAGCGCCGCGTCGGCCAGCGCGCTGGCCGCGCGTGCGCTGTCCGTGTTCTGACGGACGGTCGCGGTCAACTCCTCCATGCTCGCCGCGGTTTCCTCGAGCGACGCGGCCTGCGTGCCGGTGCGCGCGGACAGGTCCGCGTTGCCGCCGGCGATCTCGCCCGCGCCGACGTGGATCGCATCCGACGCGTGGCGCACGGTGCGCACGGTGTCGGCGATGCTCGCCTGCATCGCGGCGAGGCCGCGCAGCATCCGGTCGATCTCGAACACGCCGCCCGCGCGCACGGTTTCGTCGAGCCGCCCTTGCGCAATCCGCTCGAAATGGCGGCCGGCTTCGTCGAGCGGCGCGACCACCGCGCGCCGCGCGCCCCCGTAGATGGCGGCACTCGCCGCGAGCATCGCGACCAGCAACACGATGCCGACCCACTTGAACCATTGCATCCCGCCATCGATCGTGGCGAGCGCCGTGCGGCTCGACGCGCCGCCGTAGTCCGCGAAACGATGTAGTTCCGCGATGTAGGCGTCCTGGAAGCCTTGCGTCGGCTGGTCGAGAAACGCCTGGATGTTGCCGGCGTCGAGGAACTGCACGAGTTCGCCGAGCGCGCCGCGCAGCGCGCGATAGCGCTCGGTGAGCGCCGCGACGCGCGCGCGGTTGGTGTCGTCGACCGGCGGCGCGGCCGCCAGACGCGCGAATGCGCTGTCCGCTTCGGCGAGCGACGCGCTGGCATGACCGATGATGTCGTCGGGCTTGGGGCCGCCGCGCACCATCCGCGTGCCCGCACGCGACAGGTTCACGCGCGCGTCGAGCAGCCGCTCGGTCGCCTGGCTCGCCGCGTCGACCTGCGCGATCGCGACGTTCGACAGATCGTCGACGCCGCTGCGCGTCGACGTGAGCGCCCAGAACCCGAGCGCCTCGATCGCGAATAGAAAGAGGCAAAACACGGTCAGCACGCCGAGCAGACCCGACGCGAGCTTGATTTTTCCGAACATGGGGGAAGATTCCTGGAAGCGGAGGATGGAGCAATGCCCCGGCATTAGCGGCATTTCCGCGTCGGACTTTAGGCCGCCGCGCAGCGCCGCGCACGATTTCCGTCGAATCGGCCGCCGCCGACGGCTTCGCATGCATTCGACGCAATAATCGCGTCGCATCGCACCGGTATTTGCGCGCAATGCGGACGAATTTCCTTGCTTATCGGCAGCCCCCTTCCTAGAGTTCAGCGCAAGCGGACACGCATTGCGAGGCAAGTCGATGACGGACATCACGGACCACGCGCGCGGCGCATTGCGCGCGCAACCGTTCAGCATGCTGCTGGGCACGGAGCTGATGCATATCGGCGACAACGAGGTGTCGCTGTGCCTGCCCGTGCGCGACGAGCTGCGGCAGCAGCACGGTTTCGTGCACGGCGGCGTGATGGGCTATCTGGCCGACAATGCGCTGACGTTCGCCGGCGCACTCGTGCTCGGGCCCCGCGTGATCACCGCCGAGTACAAGATCAATTACCTGCGGCCGGCCGTGAACGGCACGCTCGTCGCGCGCGCGCAGGTCGTCTACGCGGGCCGGCATCAGGCGACCTGCCAGTGTCACGTGTACGTCATCGACGGCGATCACGAGCGGCTCGTCGCGATCGCGCAAGGCACGATCAATCGTGTCGGCGACGGGAAGATGCCCGAGGCGGTGGCGGAAACGGCTTGAATTGGTTCGGGGTGCGGTTGCTTGCGTGGTCGGCCGCCGGAGACGTGCGCAGTCAACGTTTATCGCTTCGTCGCGGCAAGGTCGACGGCATCGCGCATTTCGCAGATCAGTCGATCGCCCACGCTGCGCAACATGATGTTGTAGCGGTGCGGATAGACATGCAGCGTAGCCGGAGGAATACGGCGAGGCTCGCCGAACCGCTCGACGAATCGAGTTCAAAGCTCAACCAGCTCGGCCTTGACGCCCCGCGTTGCCTACCGCGCATCGGTGCTTATACGGGCCCGTTCGCTTGATCGTCCGTCAACGGCAGAAACCGCGGCGCGACGCGTGCGCGAATGTCGCCGTTCGAATCGGTGCGATAGATTGCCCGCGCCACGTTGTGCGGATGCGTCGCGGCTTCGGCCACGCTGAGCACCGGCGCGAAGCACGCGTCCGTCCCTTCGAGCAGCGCGCGCCAGTGCGCGGACGGCTCGCGTGCGAACACCTCCGCGAAACGCGCCTTCAGCGCAGGCCAGCGCGCGCGATCGTATTGCGACGCCGGATCGACGTCCGTCAGCCCCAGGCGCTCCACGAGCAATGCGTAGAACGGCGGCTCGAGCGCGCCGATCGTCACGCATGCGCCGTCCGCGCAGCGATAGACGTCGTAGAACGGCGCGTCGTGGAACAGGCTCGGCTGCGCGCCGTCGAGCTGCCCGTTCGCCCGCGCCCACAGCGCGAGCGAGCCGAGCATCGAGACGATGTCGACGATCGCACCGTCGACCACGCGCCCCGCGCCGCCGGCGCGCACGTCGAGCAGCGCGCAGACGATGCCGAACGCAAGGCCGAGCGCACCGCCCGCGTCGCCGACCACCGTCGGCGGCACGCCCGGCCTGCCTTCGCGCGGCGCGGACAACGACAGCAGGCCCGTCAGCGCCACGTAGTTCAGATCGTGTCCGGCCGCGGTCGCGAGCGGCCCGTCCTGGCCCCAGCCGGTCATGCGTCCATACACGAGCGCGGGGTTGCGGTGCGCGCAGTCGTCGGGCCCGAGGCCGAGGCGCTCCATCACGCCCGGCCGCAGCCCTTCGATGAGCGCGTCGGCCTGCGCAATCAGTGCGAGCGCCGCGTCGCGGCCCGCCGCGCTCTTCAGATCGAGTTCGACGATCGTCTTGCCTTCGCGCAGCAAGTCGCCGTCGCGCGCCCGCAGTGCATCGGGCGCGCTGCTGCGTCCGGCCGGGCGCGCGATCAGCGTGATGCGCGCGCCCATCCCCGCGAGCATCCAGCCGGCGAGCGGGCCGGGGCCGAGACCTTCGAATTCGACGATATGGATGCCGGCAAGCGGCGCGTTCAATGGCATGGCGACCTCGTGGGGATGGGCTCGAAGCAAATGGAGGCGCGCGCGGCAGGCAGACGTGTGCGCCGGGTATGCGTATTCTGACGCGCTTTCGTGCGTGGAAGGCGTCCGATGCGAACGCGCGGCGCGATACGGCGCAGCGAACCACAAACGAAAAGGCCGGCGCCACGACGCCGGCCTGTGCCGTCAGGGAACGATCCAGCACTGCCCCTGGTAGATGCGTGCCGCCGTCGACACGTCGGACATATCGATCTCGACGTAACGGCTGACGACGCGTCCGCTCACGGCAGCATCACGGCGTTTTCCATTGCCCGCCTTCGTAGACTCGCCCCGTCGAATTGGTATTCGTGAGGTCGATCTCGATGCTGCGCGACCGCGCCCGCGAGAAGATCGTCGACGTCTCGATGTTCTGCTCGAACCACACGAGCACCTTCTCGATCGGGGTGAACGACGCTTCGCCGGAGACCATCACTTCGGGCGCGGCGTAGATCGGCGTGCTGACGGCCTCGCCGTCGATACCCGTACTCAGCTGGCAAATGCCCGGATGGATCTCGCCGTAGTCGTTCTCCATGTTGATCGCGGTCGGGTCGCCGCCGGTCGACGGCGAGCCGAACTGGCCGTACTTGTCGAGCGTGACGATCTCGCCGAGGCCGATGGAGACCTTCTTGGTCGACGCCTTGACGGTAATGCCGTCCTGATAGCGGTTCGTGCCGAAGATCTGGTAGATCGGCGTCCAGGAGAACTCGTTGTCCTCGAGGTACTCGAACGATGCGCGCCACACGACGTTGTACGCCGCGTCGCCGACCTTCTTCGCGAAGCACAGGTTGTAGCCAGCCTGCTTGAGCGTCGCGAAGTCCTTCGGACCGATGCCGATCGCGACGGTCTTGGTCACGGCAGCCAGCACGTTCTGGAACGACTGGGCCAGCACGGCGTACTCCTCCGCCTGGAACAGCTGCGCCTGCACCTGGAACTCCGCCACGTTGCCGGTCGAGCTGAGGCTCTTGCACACGACCTTCTGCCCCTGGTCGACATGGCTGCCCTGGTACACGTAGTACGTGTTTTCGGTTCTCAGGCTTTCCTTTTTCACGCCGGTCACGGAGAACGTATCCCCGACCTTCTTCTTCAGCTCCCCGGTCCCCTCGGTAATGACGTCCCAGGCGCTACCCACTTTCGGCCAACGGCAAACTTTCAGGATGCTCATTTTGTAATTCCCTCGGATAAGCTCGCTAAAAATGAATCTTCCGCACGCGGCGAGCGTCACGCACAAAAACAAACGCCTTATTTATTGACGAATCGAACAATTTACAATTTAAAAATTATTGACAGATCAATTCATCTATTTGTATCTGCAGCGCATGGATGCAGATTAGGATTCTCCCGAGGAATTCGCCATGCCACATTTCGCGTATTGACCGGCGATCCACGCGACCAGTTGACGCGTCGATTTGCACGAAAATTTATCGAGTAAATGCTCGCGATGCTTGTCGACGGTACGGGGGCTGATTTGCAGCAAGCGCGCGATGTCCTTGCTGCCGCGTCCATGACACAGCAGTCGCAGCACGCGGGATTCGGCCGGGCTCAGATGGACGCCGCCCAGATCCAGGCGCTCGAGCCATCCGGGGTGGTCGGGCAAATCGCCGCCCGGCAACGCGATGACGGATCGGACGCCAGTCTTCTGCTTGACGCGGCTCACGTGGCGCCGCGCGGTATCGAGTCCGACGCCGAGATGAGCGGCAATGGCCTTGTTGCTGAATCCGCGACGCAGCAGATCCACGACTTCTTTCTCTCGCGGCGTGAGAGCAGAATTCGATTCCATCGCCCCGGTCGGCTGGTTTTCGCCGCCGGGTAGGTGTGGTCAATCGAATGCGAAGGCGTCGGCCGCGGTATTTGTGATCGAAATTTCCGGCAGAGCGTCGCATATAACGCGGTTCACGGCCCACAATTTCAATACGCATTGATCCGGATCATTCGATACCCGGAAAACCGAAATTGCAGCACATATCCGGCGCATGAATTCGAATCGTTTCCACGATCTGGATATTTTTATTATCCAGCCATCGACGACCGGAATTTTCTTTCGAATCGAAACATCGTGGAATATCGCGATTGCGCGCCGCGCCGCATCGCGCAATGGCCTGCCCATGACGGGCAGGCGGCCCGCTTCGCCCGGCATACCGCCGGGCAAAGCGGGCAAGTCGCAGTTCGCCCGCCCCTCGCGGGGCGCAGCGACGACGCTTAAAACGCGTCGCCCGGCACGCGCACCCAGCCTTCCATCAGCACGCGCGCGCTGCGGCTCATGATCGCCTTGGTGACGGTCCATTCGCCGTTCTCGAAGCGCGCCTCCGCGCCGACGCGCAGCGTGCCCGACGGATGCCCGAAGCGCACCGCGGTGCGTTCGCCGCCGCCTGCGGCGAGGTTCACGAGCGTGCCCGGAATCGCCGCGGCCGTGCCGATCGCGACCGCCGCCGTGCCCATCATCGCGTGATGCAGCTTGCCCATCGACATCGCGCGCACCAGCAGGTCGACATCGCCCGCATTCACGCGCTTGCCGCTCGATGCGACGTAGTCGGCCGGCTTCGCGACGAAGGCGATCTTCGGCGTGTGCTGGCGCGTCGCGATCTCGTCGAGTGTGTCGATCAGGCCCATGCGCAACGCGCCGTGCGCACGGATCGTCTCGAACTTCTCGAGCGCCTTCGGATCGCCGTTGATCGCGTCCTGCAGCTCGGTGCCCGTATAGCCGATCGCTGCGGCGTCGACGAAGATCGTCGGAATGCCCGCGTTGATCATCGTCGCCTTCAGCGTGCCGATGCCCGGCACGACCAGATCGTCGACGAGATTGCCGGTCGGGAACATCGACCCGCCCGCGCCGTCTTCCTCGGCAGCCGGGTCCATGAACTCCAGCTGCACCTCGGCGGCCGGGAACGTGACGCCGTCCAGCTCGAAGTCGCCGGTCTCCTGCACCGCGCCGTTCGTGATCGGCACATGCGCGACGATCGTCTTGCCGATGTTCGCCTGCCAGATCCGCACGGTCGCGATGCCGTCGCGCGGCACGCGCGCCGCATCGACGAGCCCGCCGCTGATCGCGAACGGGCCGACGGCCGCGGACAGGTTGCCGCAGTTGCCGGTCCAGTCGACGAACGCCTTGTCGATCGAGACCTGCCCGAACAGATAGTCGACGTCGTGGCCGGGCCGCGTGCTCTTCGACACGATCACCGTCTTGCTGGTGGACGACGTCGCGCCGCCCATCCCGTCGATCTGCTTGCCGTACGGATCGGGGCTGCCGATCACGCGCAGCAGCAGCGCGTCGCGCGCGGCGCCGGGCGCCTGCGCGGCCTCCGGCAGGTCCTGCAGCCGGAAGAACACGCCCTTGCTC
This sequence comes from Burkholderia sp. WP42, assembly GCF_000745665.1. Classification (NCBI taxonomy): domain Bacteria; kingdom Pseudomonadati; phylum Pseudomonadota; class Betaproteobacteria; order Burkholderiales; family Burkholderiaceae; genus Burkholderia; species Burkholderia sp. WP42. Next base: position 149,574 of record NZ_JQJT01000016.1, read on the forward strand.
GTGCCGCCGCGAAGATAGGTCGCGGGAATCCTGATTTGTGGAATGTGAGCCATGTTTCGGTTATCCCTGTGTGTCCGGCTCAAGCCGCCTGCGACGATTCGAGGAAGTCCTGCGCGAAACGCTGCAGCACGCCGCCCGCGTCGTAGATCGACACCTCTTCCGCCGTGTCGAGCCGGCACGTGACCGGCACCTCGACGCGCTCGCCGTCGCGACGATGAATCACGAGCGTCAGGTCGGCGCGCGGCGTGCGTGCGCCGATCACGTCGAACGTTTCGGTGCCGTCGATGCCGAGCGTCTTGCGGTTCGTGCCGGGCTTGAACTCCAGCGGCAGCACGCCCATCCCGATCAGGTTCGTGCGGTGAATCCGCTCGAACCCTTCGGCGACGATCGCCTCGACGCCCGCGAGCCGCACGCCCTTGGCCGCCCAGTCGCGCGACGAGCCCTGGCCGTAGTCGGCGCCCGCGATCACGATCAGCGGCTGCTTGCGGTTCATGTACGTCTCGATCGCTTCCCACATCCGCATGACCTTGCCGTCGGGTTCAACGCGGGCGAGCGAGCCTTTCTTCACCGCGCCGTCGACGACCGCCATCTCGTTGACGAGCGTCGGGTTCGCGAAGGTCGCGCGCTGCGCGGTCAGGTGGTCTCCCCGGTGCGTCGCGTAGGAATTGAAGTCTTCTTCCGGCAGGCCCATCTTGGTGAGGTACTCGCCGGCCGCGCTGGTCGCGAGAATCGCGTTCGACGGCGACAGGTGGTCGGTCGTGATGTTGTCGCCGAGCACCGCGAGCGGCCGCATGCCCTTGAGCGTACGCTCGCCGGCCAGCGCCCCTTCCCAGTACGGCGGACGACGAATGTAGGTGCTCTGCGGCCGCCACTCGTACAGCGGCGCGGCACGCTCGCCTGCGTCGGCCGTGCGCGCGAACATCGGCTCGTAGACCTTACGGAACTGCTCGGGCTTCACGCTCGATGCGACGATCGCGTCGATCTCCTCGTCGGTCGGCCAGATGTCCTTCAGCGTGACGGGCTTGCCGTGCGCGTCGTGGCCGAGCGCGTCCTTCTCGATGTCGAAGCGGATCGTGCCGGCGATCGCATACGCGACGACGAGCGGCGGCGACGCGAGGAACGCCTGCTTCGCATACGGATGGATGCGGCCGTCGAAATTGCGGTTGCCGGACAGCACGGCGGTCGCGTACAGGTCGCGATCGACGATCTCCTGCTGGATCTTCGGATCGAGCGCGCCCGACATCCCGTTGCAGGTCGTGCATGCGAACGCGACGATGCCGAAGCCGAGCTTCTCGAGTTCCGGCAGCAGGTTCGCTTCCTTCAGATACAGCTCGACCGCCTTCGAGCCGGGCGCGAGCGAGCTCTTCACCCACGGCTTGCGCGTGAGGCCGCGCGCGTTCGCATTGCGCGCGAGCAGCGCGGCCGCGATCACGTTGCGCGGGTTGCTGGTGTTCGTGCAGCTCGTGATGGCCGCGATGATGACCGCGCCGTCCGGCATCTCGCCCGGCTTCTCTTCCCACTGGCCGGCGATGCCGCGCGCGGCGAGGTCGGAGGTCGGCAGACGCTTGTGCGGGTTCGACGGGCCGGCCATGTTGCGCACGACGCTCGACAGATCGAACGTCAGCGTGCGCTCGTACTGCGCATGCGCGAGCGTGTCGGCCCACAGCCCGGCCGCCTTCGCGTACGTCTCGACCAGCTTGACCTGTTCGTCGCTGCGGCCGGTGAGGCGCAGATAGTCGGTGGTCTGACCGTCGATGAAGAACATCGCGGCCGTCGCGCCGTATTCCGGCGCCATGTTCGAGATCGTCGCGCGATCGCCGAGCGTGAGGCTCGCCGCGCCAGCGCCACGGAATTCCAGATAGGCGCCCACCACCTTTTCCTTGCGCAGGAACTCGGTCAGCGCGAGCACGACGTCGGTCGCGGTGATGCCGGGCTGACGCTTGCCGGTCAGCTCGACGCCGACGATGTCGGGCAGGCGCATCCACGACGCGCGGCCCAGCATCACGTTCTCCGCCTCGAGGCCGCCCACGCCGATCGCGATCACGCCGAGCGCGTCGACGTGCGGCGTGTGGCTGTCGGTGCCGACGCAGGTGTCCGGATAGGCGATGCCGTCCTGCACCTGGATCACCGGCGACATCTTCTCCAGGTTGATCTGGTGCATGATGCCGTTGCCCGGCGGGATCACGTCGACGTTCTCGAACGACTTCTTGGTCCACTCGATGAAGTGGAAGCGGTCCTCGTTGCGACGATCCTCGATCGCGCGGTTCTTCGCGAACGCGTCGGGATCGAAGCCCCCGCATTCGACGGCGAGCGAGTGGTCGACGATCAGCTGCACGGGCACGACCGGGTTCACCTTCGCCGGGTCGCCGCCGCGCTCGGCGATCGCGTCGCGCAGGCCCGCGAGGTCGACGAGCGCCGTCTGGCCGAGGATGTCATGGCACACCACGCGCGCCGGGAACCACGGGAAGTCGCGCTCGCGCTTGCGCTCGATGATCTGCTTCAGCGAATCGGCGAGGATCGCCGGGTCGCAGCGGCGCACGAGGTTTTCGGCGAGCACGCGCGACGTGTACGGCAGCGTGTCGTAGGCGCCGGGGGCGATCGCGTCGATCGCGGCGCGCGCGTCGAAGTAGTCGAGCGACGTGCCGGGCAGAGGTTTGCGGTAGGCGGTATTCATGATGTGGGGCGGAATTCGGGATGAAACGTTGCGCGCGCGCCGGACGCCCGCATCGCGGACGCCGGCGCGCGCGGCGGCATGTCAGCGCTTGTCGATCGGCACGAACTGCAGATCTTCCGGACCGGTGTAGTTCGCGCTCGGGCGGATGATCTTGTTGTCGATGCGCTGCTCGATGATGTGCGCGCTCCAGCCGGACGTGCGCGAGATCACGAACAGCGGCGTGAACATCGCGGTCGGCACACCCATCAGGTGATACGACACGGCGCTGAACCAGTCGAGGTTCGGGAACATCTTCTTCGCGTCCCACATCACGGACTCGAGGCGCTCGGCGATGTTGTACAGCTTCAGGTCGCCCGCTTCCTTCGACAGCTTGTGCGCGACGCCCTTGATCACCTTGTTGCGCGGATCGGAGATCGTGTAGACCGGATGGCCGAAGCCGATCACGACTTCCTTGTTCTCGACGCGGCGGCGGATGTCCAGTTCGGCTTCGTCAGGCGAGTCGTAGCGGCTCTGGATGTCGTATGCGACCTCGTTCGCGCCGCCGTGCTTCGGGCCGCGCAGCGCGCCGATCGCGCCGGTGATCGCCGAGTAGATGTCCGAGCCGGTGCCCGCGATCACGCGGCCGGTGAACGTCGATGCGTTGAACTCGTGCTCCGCGTACAGGATCAGCGACGTGTGCATCGCTTCGACCCACGACTTCGACGGCGCCTTGCCGTGCAGCAGGTGCAGGAAGTGGCCGCCGATCGAGTCGTCGTCGGTTTCCGTCTCGATGCGCTTGCCGTTGTGCGAGAAGTGATACCAGTACAGCAGCATCGAGCCGAGCGACGCCATCAGGCGATCGGCGATGTCGCGCGCGCCCGGCAGGTTGTGATCGTCCTTCTCCGGCAGCACGGTGCCGAGCACCGATACGCCGGTGCGCATCACGTCCATCGGGTGCGCCGACGCCGGAATCTGCTCGAGCGCGGCCTTCAGCGCGTTCGGCAGCCCGCGCAGCGCGCGCAGCTTGGTCTTGTACGCAGCCAGCTCGGTCAGGTTCGGCAGCGTGCCGTGTACCAGCAGGTGCGCGATTTCCTCGAAGTCGCACGATTCGGCGACATCGAGAATGTCGTAGCCGCGGTAGTGCAGGTCGTTGCCGGTCCGGCCGACCGTGCACAGCGCGGTGTTGCCGGCCGTCACGCCGGACAGCGCCACCGACTTCTTCGGCTTGAATCCGCCTGCTGCGGCCGGTGCTGCTGCGTCTTTCGTCTCACTCATGTTTACATTCTCCAATGGGGATGCGTGTGTCGGGTCGCGCGGGCCGCGTTACTTCTTGCCCTGCGCGAACAATTGGTCGAGCTTCTGCTCGTATTCGTGATAGCCGAGGAAGTCGTACAGCTCGGCGCGCGTCTGCATCGTCGGCACGGCAGCCTTCTGCGTGCCGTCGCGGCGCAGCGTCTCGTAGAAGTTCAGCGCCGCCTTGTTCATCGCGCGATACGCGCCGCAGCAGTACAGCGCGATGTCGACGTTCGCTTCGCGCAGCTCGTCGAGCGTGAACAGCGGCGTCGAGCCGAATTCGGTCAGGTTCGCGAGGATCGGCACCTTCACGGCGGCCTTGAAGCGGCGATAGTCGTCGAGCGTCTTCATCGCTTCCGGGAAGATCATGTCGGCGCCGGCTTCGACGTACGCAACCGCACGCTCGATCGCCGCGTCGATCCCTTCCGCCGCGGCAGCGTCGGTGCGCGCCATGATCACGAACTGGTCGTCGGTGCGCGCGTCGACTGCGGCCTTCACGCGATCGACCATTTCCTCGACCGGCACGACTTCCTTGCCCGGACGGTGGCCGCAGCGCTTCTGGCCGACCTGGTCCTCGAGATGCACGGCTGCGACGCCGGCCTTGATGAACGAGCGCACCGTGCGCGCGATGTTGAACGCGCCGCCCCAGCCCGTGTCGATGTCGACGAGCAGCGGCAGGTCGGTCGCGTTGGTGATCCGGTTGGCGTCGATCAGCACGTCTTCCATCGTGCTGATGCCCAGGTCGGGGATCCCGAGCGAATTCGCCGCGACGCCGCCGCCCGACAGGTAGACGGCCTTGAAGCCGACGGCCTGCGCCATCTTGGCCGCGTATGCGGTGATCGCGCCGACCACCTGCAGCGGCTGCTCGGCCGCGACTGCCGCGCGAAACTTCGCGCCGGCGCTTTGAAGATGCGTGTTGCTCATGAACGGCCTCCTGAAGGAATGCCCATTAACAGCAAGGACCGGGCCAGCGCACCACTCCACCGCTAACCCACTGATTCTTAAGCAAGCGGCGCGCGGCACGATTCATCGGTCGATTTCATTTCAGCGCTTTTGTGTTTCAAAAATGAAATGCCACGCGCATAATCGATCGTCATGGACCTCTCCTCGACCACGCCCGCCGGCCCGACCGACCGCGCGGTGCGCCCACGCATCTGGGCGATGGGCATCAGCCGGCTGCGCGACCTGTTCCGCGAGATCGCCGGCGAATTCGACGAACGCGCCGACGTGCGCATCGTCACGCGCGCGTACGAAGACGCGCTGAGCGCGATCGCCGAGGCCGGCACCGCGCGGCCCGACGTGATCGTCGCGGCCGGCTCGAACGGCGGCTTCCTGAAAACGCGCGCGCAGGTGCCGGTGGTGGTCGTGTCGCCGACCGGCTTCGACGTGATGCAGGCGCTCGCGCGCGCGCGTCGGGACGCGACCCGCATTGCGCTCGTCAGCGCCGGCGAGACGCCGCCCGAAGTGCGCCGCTTCGTCGCCGCGTACGGGCTCGACGTGCAGTTTGCGTCATATCAGTCCGCGCAGGAAGCGGAGGCGTGCGTGCACGACCTGCACGACCGCGGCATCGAGACGATCGTCGGCCCCGGCCTCGTCACCGATCTGGCGGCGAGCGCGGGCATGGGCGCGGTATTCCTGTATTCGCACGCGTCGGTGCGCCAGGCGGTCGAGACCGCGCTCGAAGTCGCGTATGCAACCCACGCCGAGGCGTTTCGCCGGCAGCGGCTCGACAACCTGCTGCAGCATCTGCGCGACGGCGTCGTCGCGCTCGATGCGCGCGGGCGGGTGGAGGCGATCAACGAGCGGCTCGCGTCGGCGCTCGGAGTCGAACCCGCGGCGGCCGTCGGCCGCGCGCTCGTCGATCTCAGGCCGGAGCTGCGCACGCTGCGCGGCGAAGACGGCGATGCGCTCGCGACCGTGCGCGGCGTGAGATACGTCGTGCATCGCGGGCCGCTCGTCGATCGCGGCGTGACGTCCGGCAGCGTGCTGACGTTCCAGGAGTCGCGCGCGGTGGAGCGGCTCGACCGCGCGCTGCGTTCGCAGCCGAACACGCAGCAGTTCGCGGCGCGCTACACGCTCGACGACGTGATCGGCGCGTCCGCGCCGATGGCGCGCGTGCGCGACCTCGTGCGCCGCTACGCGAAATCCGACGCGACCGTGCTGGTGCTCGGCGAAAGCGGCACCGGCAAGGAGATGATCGCGCAGAGCCTGCATGCGCTGTCGGCGCGGCGCAATTACCCATTCGTCGCGGTCAACTGCGGCGCGTTTCCGGAGGCGCTGCTCGAAAGCGAGCTGTTCGGTTACGAGGAAGGCGCGTTCACCGGCGCGCGGCGCGGCGGCAAGACGGGGCTGTTCGAGGCCGCGCACCGCGGCACGCTGTTTCTGGACGAAATCGGCGAGATGCCGCCGTCGCTGCAAAGCCGGCTGCTGCGGGTGCTGCAGGAGCGCGAGGTGATCCGCCTCGGCTCGACCGAGCCGATCCGGATCGACGTGCGCGTGATCGCCGCGACGCACCGGCCGTTGCTGGCGGCCGTCGAAGCCGGCACGTTCCGCGCGGATCTGTATTACCGGCTCAACATCCTGAACGTGGGCCTGCCGCCGCTGCGCGAGCGCGCGGCCGACATCCCGGCGCTTGCGGCGACGCTGCTCGTACAGGCCGCGCAGCGCGAGCCGCGGCTCGCCGAGCGCATGCGCGAGCCCGGCGACGCGCTGCGCGTGCTCGGCGCGACGCAATCGACGCTCGCGCGCTATCGATGGCCCGGCAACGTGCGCGAGCTGCAGAACGTGATCGAGCGGATCGCGGTGGAACTAGCCGAGGAAGCCGACGAGAACGATCTGACCGCCGCGTGCCCGGCGCTCGCGCCGGACGCGCTGCGGGCGATCGCGCCCGAGCTGTTCGCGGCGCCGGTCGAGGCCGCGGACGACGACGATGCGCGCACCCTGCACGCGCGCCGCCGTCGCGCGGAAGCCGACGAGATTCGCGCGGTGCTGGATGCGTGCGGCGGCGATCGCGATCGCGCGTGCGCGATGCTCGGGATCAGCAAGACGACGCTGTGGCGCAAGCTCTCGGGTAAGTGAGGCGGGGATGTGGGGAATTGCGGTGCTGTAGCGGCCGGATGCGGGCGCGGGTTGTGGGGTCGGGGCGTTGAAGCGCGATGCGTTCCGGCCGGGGCGGCTGTTCTGTTCTTCAGGGCGCCGATGAATTGATGTCGGCGGGCGGCGTTCTGCAACCGTGTTCTGCAGTCGGTGGCCAGCGGTCGAGGTTGAGCGGCAACCGTCAGCGGCCGGCATTCGACGATCGACGTTCAGTCCTCGATATTCGACGCTTCGCGGACGGCACGCGGCGGTAGACGTTCAGCGGGCAATGGGCGCTGGGCACTGCGAATTCGGCATTCGCCGTTCACGCAGCGCCCCACGCGCCGACCGCTACCGTGCGTTGCGCGTGTGCTGCAGTTGCTCGCCGAGCCCTTCGATGCCGAGGCGCAGCGTCTGGCCGGCCTTCAGGAACACCGGCGACGGCTTGATGCCCATTCCGACGCCCGGCGGCGTGCCGGTCGTGATCACGTCGCCCGGCTGCAGCGTCATGCAGGTCGACAGATACGCGACCAGTTGCGCGACGGTGAACACCATCGTGCGCGTGTTGCCGTTCTGATAGCGGTGTCCGTCGACCTCCAACCACAGGTCGAGGCGTTGCGGATCGGGCACTTCGTCGCGCGTGACGAGCCACGGCCCGATCGGCCCGAACGTGTCGAAGCCTTTGCCCTTGTCCCACTGACCGCCGCGCTCGAGTTGCCACTCGCGCTCGGATACGTCGTTGACCACGCAATAGCCGGCGACGTAGTCGAGCGCGCGCGCTTCGTCGACGTCCTTGCAGGTTGCGCCGATCACGACGCCCAGTTCGACTTCCCAGTCAGTCTTGACCGAACCCTTCGGGATTTCGATGTCGTCGTTCGGGCCGCAGATCGAACTCGTCCACTTGCCGAACACCACCGGCTCCTTCGGGACGGCCATGCCGGCTTCGGCCGCATGATCCGCATAGTTCAGCCCGATCGCGATGAACTTGCCGACGCGCGCGACGCACGCCCCGATGCGCGGCTCGCCCGCGACGAGCGGCAGCGCGGCCGGGTCCAGCGCACGCAGGCGCGCGAGCGCGGCGTCGGACAGCGCGTCGCCGGCCAGATCCGGCACATGCGCGGACAGGTCGCGAATCCGGCCTTGCGCGTCGAGAATACCGGGCTTTTCCTGGCCGGGCGGGCCGTAGCGAAGCAGTTTCATCGTGCTGAACCTCTTGGTGGCGAATGTGACAGGATACCGGCCGCCGACGACGCGCGTGCGCACCATCGATGACCCGCCGCTCTTTGTACCATCGGCGGCTGGCGGTGGAATGGCGCGCGACGGATACCGACTATTGGTGCGACCGCAGAGATTACGTTGCAGCGGCGGATACGCCGACGCGGTCGGCATGGCGGCCGCCTCTCGCGTCCTTCGACGCTGAAAAATGAATATCCAGTATTTCTTATGACCCTGTCATCGGGAACGGCACCTGAGCCGTTCATGCCCGATGACGATCGGTAAAAAACACGCTGCATCGCACACTGAATGTTGTCGGGCTCGCGCGGATGGCAGTCATATCCGCGCGCGGCTTCGCGACGCCGCGTGCACGTCCGACAGCGTGCGTCGCCCACCGATCGGCAACTCCCTGACTTCCTACACATGACGCTAACTACTGACAACCCGCTCTCCAACAGCGACGCACTGGAGTCGACGGGCGCAGCCGACCGCTATCGCGCGCCTGCGCTCGACAAGGGCCTCGACATTCTCGAGCTCCTGTCGGAACAAAAGGAAGGATTGACCCGCACCGAAATCACGAGGGAACTTGGCCGCAACGCGAGCGAGATCTACCGGATGCTCGAGCGGCTCGTCGCGCGCCGCTACGTGATGCGCTCGAGCGGCGGCGACCGCTACACGCTGAGTCTGAAGCTGTTCGCACTTGCACACCGGCATCCACCTATGAGTCGGCTGATCGCGGAGGCGTTGCCGCTGATGCATCGATTCGCTGACGCAGCCGAACAGTCGTGCCATCTGACCGTCTACGATCACGGCAACCTGCTCGTGATCGCGCAGGTCGACGGCCCCGGGCCGTGGTGTGTGTCGGTGCGGCTCGGCTCGCGCATCGCGCTGGCCGATACGGCGTCGGGACGCGTGATGCTGTCGTTCCAGAGCACCGAGCAGCGCGCGCACATGCTGGCCGAGCATCGCAAGGTCAAGGGCGAAGCGCCGATCGACGAACAGGAGCTCGCGCAGGTATGTCATGCCATTCGGCAGTCCGGCTACTTGCGGCAGGACAGCCGCCAGGCGTATGGCGTCACCGATCTGAGCGCACCGATCGTCGGCCCGTCGGGTCATTCGATCGCCGTGCTGACCTGCCCGTACATGCGCCGGATCGATGCGCACACGGCGCCGTCGGCTGACGCGGTCGCGGCAAGGCTGCGGGAGACGGCCGGTCAGTTGTCGATGTGGCGGGCGGGGAGTCGGTGAATGGGGGGGACGGCGTAAAGGGCGGTGGGTGGGTTGAGCGGTTGAGCGGTTGAGCGGTCGTTCGGGCGTTCGGGCGTTCGGGCGTTCGGGCGTTCGCCGGTTCGCCGGTTCGACCGGGCGAGCCGCGCCGATACGATGCACGGCGATACGGCGCCTGTTCCCGCCAGCATTCGGACGATCGTTCCCGGACGCGCAAGTACTGCGCGTCCGGCGCTACGCTAGAATAACGGCCCTCTCAAAAACGACGGCGGCCGGCAGTTGCGGCCTCCGTATCCGATGAATGTCATGGCCAAACTTCTGAACGATCAAGAATTCCAGCGTTTCTCCGAACTTCAGCAGAAGCAGGCAAGCTTCACGATCACGCCCGACGAAGCGGACGAACTGCGCGACATCGTCGCGCGCGCGCAGAAGAAGCGCGACGATCGCGCCGCGGCGATGCTGGCGATCGAAAGCTATATCGAGCAGTTCGACATCACGCCCGACGAACTCTTCTCGCCCGAGCAGATCGGCGAGGCCGCGCGCACCTACGGCCTCATCACGGCCACCAAGAAGGAACGGACGCTGCCGCCGTCGATCACGTTCAACGGCAAGCCGTACCAATGGACCAAGACGCTCCCCGACGACGTGCGAGCCGCGCTGTTCGACGCGTTCACGTCCGGCGAGTCGGTCAAGCGCTTCATCGCGATGCCGAAGGACACTGCGCGCTGCGCGCTGACGATTGCTCGCCTCGAGCGCGAAACCGGCGGCGTCTATGCGGACGCCCACCTCGACGAACTCGCGATCACGCGCGACCAGGTGAGCGACGCGGCGACCAAGCTCGCCGTGTAAGGGCAGTCGCCCGCCCGCTGCGTGCAATCGCGGAAGCGCGCAGCGCATTGGCACGCTTCGCGGCGCATGCGACGCACACATCGCACGCGGCCGCATCGGTGCGGCACCGGTACCTGCCGGCGCCGCGTCAGCCCGAGCGCTGGTCGCTCAAGGTCCCGAAAAGACTCACTTCAGCCTCCCGAAAACGCTCACCTCAAGCCACTGGCGGCACCAATCCGGCGGTCCGAACGTCCTCTCCGGCACCTCGCACAGACGCTCTCCATTCACTCCCGAAAAGCCTCACCAGGCCTTCCTGAAAGGGCTCACCGACAGTTCCCGGGAAGGCTCACCGACAGCTCCCGTATCGACTCACCAAGCGTCTCCCGGAAAAGCTCACGTGAAGGCTCCCGTAAAGCCTCACCTTTGAGTTTTTTCAGGCTGGCGATGCATGCGACATACAGCACGTGCACACCGATACGCCGCGAAATTGACCGGGATACGGCACGCGCCTATAGATTCGGCACACACCATCGTGGAAACGAAAACCCCGCTGCGTTCTGCCTTGTTTTGGAGGCGAGCCGCCGAAACGGCTCCCATGCTCGTTCCGATCGCCACAGCCGAGAACATTCGCCCAGACGAACCGCCGCACCGACGACGCACGCATGGCCGACATCGCACGCGCCGGTGCCAACTGCACGCGATACCCACATACTTTTCGACACTCGACGCCTCGCGACTACGGTTGCAGCTTCATCTTGAATCCGACCACGCCAGGCTCCTCCGTCGGCGACACCGCGAACCCGCACGACTTCGCGAGCGAGATCATCGCCGTGTTCTCGCGCAGCGCCTCGCCCACCATCCACGCGGTGCCGCGCGACCGTGCGTATTCGATGATGCGCATCATCATCAGCCGCCCGAGCCCCTTGCCCTTCTGATCGGGCCGCACCGCGATCGCGAACTCGGCCGTCTCGTTGTCGGGATCGGCAACCGCGCGCGCCACCGCGAGCGTATGCGACCGGCCTGATGCGTCGGTGAGCGCCACGATGAAGGCCATCTCACGGTCGTAGTCGATCTGTGTCATGCGCGCGACCTGCGAATGGTCGAAGCTGCGTACCGCGCCGAAGAAGCGCATCCGCAGATCGTCCGGCGTCATCGCGCCGAGGAGCTCCTTGTGCGCATCCTCGTCTTCAGGACGAATCGGACGGATGGTCACCGTTTCGCCGCGCCATTCGAGCGTCTGCTCAAGGTGACGCGGATACGGCATGATCGCGAGCCTGCTGCGCCCGGCCGCGAGCGTGATGCGCGGCGCAACCACATACGTGCGGTCGGACAGCACGCGCAGCGTGACCGACATCGCGACGACCTCGCGCACGTCGCACACGGCCTGCGACAGCGCCGTCAGCGCGCCCAGCGTGGGCTCGACCGGAGCGCGGCGGGCATACGGCGAACGCTCCATCACCGCGCGCGCAAGCACCGTATTCAGCGGCGGCAACCCGTACACAACGAGCGGCGCCGATACGCCGTCGGCCGGCGGCACCGCATAGCGGAACACCGGGCCGAAATTCGAATCGTCGTACATCTCGATCGTCACGTCGACGACCTTCGCGCCGGCCGACGGCTCGTCCGGCTCGCCATGCAAGCCGAAGCGTGACAGCCAGTGCAGCGCCGCTTCGCCGGCCAGCTCGTGTTCGCCGGCTTCGACCATGCGGCGTGCGTCAGCCTGCGCGGACGCGACACGCTCGGCCGGTTGCAGTGGCGTACCTTCGGGCGTCTGCATCAGCAGTTCACGGCCGAGGTTGTAGTCGACCAGCCGCGCATAGGCGCGCGCGAGCCGCTGCGGCGTCGTGTGCACCGGAATGCCGTTCGCGTGCAGCGCATCGCGCGTCGCCGCATCGACCGCGCCGAAGAAGCACGCGAGGATGCCGCGATGCGCATGCTGCCGCGCTTCGATCAACGTGCGCGCAACGGCCTCGGCCGGCGCGCTGTGAGACGTCGAATGGACGACGAACAGCGTGCCCGTTTGCGAGTAGGGTGCGAGCGCCTTGACGGCCGCGCCGAAATGCTCGGGACGCGCGTCGTCGCCCAGCGTGAGCGGGTTGCCGGGCACCGCAACGTGCGGCAGCGCGGCCGACACCGCCGACGTCACCGCTTCCGGCCAGTTGGCCAGCACGTCGCGCACCTGCGCGACCGCATCGACCGCGAGTTTCGCGACGCCCGCATCGCTGGTCACGAGGGTTGCCGCGCCGCGCGCGGTGACGCGCCCGACGCCGAGCGTCTCGATCTCGTCGAGCAGATCGTCGAGCGCATCGACGCGGACCATCCCAGCGCGCTGGAAAGCCGCCGTATACAGTGCGTCGCCCGGATCGCCGCGCCCGGTACGCAGCGCGAGCACCGGCTTGTTGCGCGCGGCCGCGCGCGCCGCCGACATGAACTTGCGCGCGGCGCACACGGTATCGAGTTCGAGCAGGATGGCGCGCGTGCCGGGATCGCTGGCGAGGTAGTCGAGCACGTCGCCGGCATCGACGTCGGCCTCGCTGCCGAGCGCGACGACATGCGAGAAGCCGAGCCCGCGCGCGTTGGCCCAACCGAGCACCGCATTGGTCAGCGCGTTCGATTGCGACACCCACGCGACGCCGCCCGAGCGCGCCGTATAGGCCGGTGCGCCGAAATGTGCATGCCGCGCGGGCGACAGCACGCCGAGACTGCCGGGCCCGACGATACGGAGCACGAACGGCTTCGCGGCCTTGAGCGCCCGGTCGAGTGCGGCGCGATCGGCGTCGGTTCGTGCATCGCCGACGATCACCGCCGCACGTGTACCCAGTTCGCCGAGCTTATGCACGATGCCGGCCCACGTGGCGGGCGGCGTGCAGATCACGGCGACCGACGGCGGCGCGGGGAGCCGCTCGACATCGCCGATCACAGTGTGCCCGCCGAGCTCTCGGTACTTCGGATTGACGGGCCACACGGGCCCTTCGAACCCGCCGTCGAGCACGCGCGCCCATACCATCGCGCCGACACTGCCCGCGCGCGACGATGCGCCGACGACCGCAACGGACTTGGGCTGAAACAACGCATCGAGATGGCGAACGGTCACATCGACTCCATACGGTAACGAAAGACGGCCCGGCCGGTGCACGGCCCGAATGGCCACGCGCCGGGCGACGCGAACTCCAAGCATAGGCGAACCGGATGCGGCTGCCTATATGCCGATCGGCCGACTGTGCGATGCGCATCAAGGCCGGCAACATGCGCTTGCACTCGACGCATTCACACATTGCAACGAGCGCAGTGGGCGACACGCGACGGCGCGGCGCATCCGTCAGAGGTGAGGATTTACAGGAGCCATGGTGAGCAGATTCGGGAGCCCTATCGCGAGGCGGCGCAATGCGCGAGCGGTGATGCGTGCGCGCTGCACGTCAGCACCGCGAAGATCGCAAATGGCCGTGCGCCTTGCGACGCGAATTACGCGCTCGTTTACCGCAATTCGCCGCCAAATCCACGGCAATCGCGACGAATGTGTGAAACGCGCTCTTTTAATCGCGGGGAGTTGCCGTTCGATACGCGATGCCGAATCGCGCGTCGGCGGCCCAAAAACAAAACGGTGCGAGGGCCGTGGGGCCGCTCGCACCGTCAGTGACCGCACGAAAGGTGAGGATTTCCGGGAATCAGTCCTTGATCAGGAAACGCGCGCGGTTCTTGCCGAGCCAAGCCGGCGCACGGCCGCGGCCGCTCCACGTTTCGCCCGTCTTCGGATTCAGGTACTTCGGCGGCAACGCGCGCTTCGGCTTCGCGGCGGCGCGCTTGCCGGCCGGGAGGAAACCGAGCTCTTCCGGCGTAATGTCGAATTCCTCGATTTTCGCCCGAATGGCGGCAATTGCATCGGCAATCGCCTTTTCGCGTTCCTTGTCGATCTTTTGCTGAAGTCTTTCGAGTTGCGCAGTCAGTTGCCTGTAGGTCGCCATATGGATGGGACTCCGTGAGTGTTATTCATGAAAAATAGCCGACTCCAAGCGAATAGAAAAGCGCTTTACCCGATTACGTCCCATCGTGCGGTCGTATCGGGCTCAATAATCGCCTTTCTTCTTGCATGCGAAGAGAAGATTTCGCACAGCGTCATCGGTCGATTGCTGGAGAACGTCGAATTCCCCGCTGCAGATGGCTCGGGCATTGTCCGTGCAATTGCTCCAGTCGCTGCCGGTGCATTGCACCTGCGTAGTCGGACGTCCGTCCGCCGTAAACAACGGCGCCCCGCCTCCGCACCCGCCGAGCCCCGCAACCAGGACCAACAATCCGGCCTGACGCCAATGCGTTCCGGGCCACCGACAGACCGACGCAAGCATGTGTTTCATTGTTCTTTCCGTCAACCAATTTTTTAATGCCGCGAGTATGCCATGCGTCGTTACCCCGCGTTCAGTCGGGCGTCCGGTCCGGCGCCCGGTCGGGACGGGCGCGCGTCCTGTACGGCAAAGCCCGGTGCGGATCGTCGGCGATGCGAACGAACACCTGCTCGACGTCGGGAAGCGCACCGAGTTCGCGTGCCAGCGCTTGCCGGTCGAAGGCGGCTTCGGCACATCCTTCGACATATATGAAGCGCCGCTGCACGGTGATCCACAGGCTCGTGCCGCGCAGGCGCTCGCTGCCCGAAAAATGCGCTTTCGCCGCCGCGGCAATCGGCTCGTCGTACATATAGGAGTTCGGCTTCGTGCAGCGATGGGCGAGCCAGCAGGTGGTGCCGCGCTCGACGCGATAATGCGCGTCGTCCTCCATCTCGGCGTGCGTCATCCACGGGCCGAGCGGCAGCGGACATTCCGCGTAGTCCTGCGACAGTGCAACGAACGGATCGTTGTACCAGTTGCGCCGCGCGGCCGGTATTTCCGCATCGGACTGCGCGAAGGAAGACGCCGTCACCAATGCGGCGAGCCATGCTGCGATACGGATTCGCTTCATCGTTGCCTCCTGCCCGGCGCGTCACGGGCGCCGCGCTGCCAGCCCGTTCGCTTCAGGCTTACGTCGTCACCGGTCGATTCCGAGCGCCGTCATCTTCTTGTACAGCGTCGCGCGGCCGATGCCGATTCGTGCAGCGGCTTCGGTTACCTTCCCGTCGCACGCCGCAAGGGCGTCGGTCAGGAACTGGCGCTCCCAGGCGGCCAATGCGTCGGCGTACGAAGCCAACGGCGCAGCGTCGGCGCCCGCGGCATCGGTGGTGCTCCGGCCCGCCAGCAGCGCAACCCGCGTGCCCGCCGGCACGCCGTCCGCCGTCATGCGCACCGGACCGAGGAACGACGCGAGCGCGGCCGCATCGATCACCGAACGGTCCGACAGCATCAGTGCGCGCTCGAGCGTGTTGCGCAGCTCGCGCACGTTGCCCGGCCACGGATACGCGCACAGCATCCGCAGCGCGTCGTCGGTCAGTTCGCAATGCGCGGCGCGGCCATGCTGCGCAGCCAGTTCCTCGAGCGTCGCGTAGACGAGCGCCGCGATGTCGGATGCGCGCTCGCGCAGCGGCGGCGCATGAATCGTCAGCACATTGAGGCGGTAATAGAGGTCGGCGCGAAAGCGGCCGGCCTCGACGAGCGCCGGCAGATCGGCGGAGGTCGCGGCGATGATCCGCACATCGGCGCGCACGATCCGGTTCGAGCCGACCGGTTCGAACTCCTTGTCCTGCAACACCCGCAGCAGCTTCCCCTGCAGCGGCAACGGCATGTCGCCGATCTCGTCGAGAAACAGCGTGCCGCGATCGGCCAGCTCGAACTTGCCGACGCGCCCCTTGCGATCGGCGCCCGTATACGCACCGGGCGCCGCGCCGAAGAACTCGGTTTCGAGCAGCGTGTCGGGGATCGCCGCGACGTTCACCGTCACGAGCGGTTGCAACGCACGCGCCGACGCCGCGTGGATCGCATGCGCGAGCAGTTCCTTGCCGGTGCCCGTCTCGCCGAGCAGCAGCACCGGCGAATCGACCTGCGCCGCGCGCCGTGCCTGCCTCTTGGTCTCGAGGCTCGCCGCGCTCGTGCCGACGAAGCTCGCAAACGTGTACTTGGCACGGCGCGCCTGCGCGAGCGAACGCTGCGTCGCGATCAGCTGCTGTTGAAGCTGCGCGTAGCGCGAAAAGATCGGCGTGAGCGTCTTCAGTTGATCGAACAGCGCAAAGCCGATCGCGCCGACCGTCTCGCCCGCCTCGTTCTTCAACGGCAGGCGCGTGACGACGAGCGGCTCGCGGCCGGTCTCCATGATGTCAAGCAGAATCGGCTGGCCAGTCGACACCACCTCGCGCATCAAACTATTCGGAATCACGGCTTCGCAGTCGAGGCCGATCGCCTGCTGCGGATCCGCGAAGCCGAAGCGCGCCGCATACCGCTCGTTCATCCAGACGACGCGCGCGTCGCGATCGACCACCACCGTGCCCGCACTGGAATCCTCGAACGTGCGGAACAGCGACTCGGCGGCGCGGCGCAGCACGTCGCCGAAATTGATGGGCAGGCGGGCCAGGTCGTTCATCATCGTGTCGTCGTCTCCATGTATCGTTGGCCGGCTGTCTCCAAAGCGAGACGCAGTATCTCATTTCGGAGACCTGCCGGAATGCGTTGTCCGGGAAAGCCCTGCCCCGTTTGGCGCGCGTCGGCGGGCAGGACATCGTCTCCGGAGCGAGACGTTTTATGTAGAATCTTCAGACATTGGCCGGCGCGGGCCCGCCGGCCTGCGCCGGGCGCCCGCCCGGCGGCGCACTCCGGCCGATGGCACGAAACCTGCACGACCCCGAGCCGGTCCGCGGCGCGTCCCGCGATCGAAAACAAACCAAAGCCATTAGGAGACTCCCTTGTCTTTCGTGATCGTCCTCGCCGCGCTGGCGTTCCTGATGTTCGCCGCCTATCGCGGCTACAGCGTGATCCTGTTCGCGCCGATCGCCGCGCTCGGCGCGGTCCTGCTGACCGAACCGGCCGCCGTCGCCCCGGTCTTCTCCGGCATATTCATGGAGAAGATGGTCGGCTTCGTCAAACTCTATTTCCCGGTGTTCATGCTCGGCGCCGTATTCGGCAAGGTGATCGAACTGTCCGGGTTCTCCGAGTCGATCGTCCATGCGGCGATCCGCTACATCGGCCGCTCGCGTGCCAATGCGGTGATCGTCGTGGTGTGTGCGCTGCTCACCTATGGCGGCGTGTCGCTGTTCGTCGTGGTGTTCGCCGTCTATCCGTTCGCGGCCGAGCTCTATCGCCAGAGCAACATTCCGAAACGGCTGATGCCCGGCGCGATCGCGCTCGGCGCGTTCTCGTTCACGATGGATTCGCTGCCCGGCACGCCGCAAATCCAGAACATCATCCCGACCACGTTCTTCAAGACGACCGCGTGGGCCGCGCCTGCGCTCGGCACGATCGGCTCGCTGTTCATCATCGTCGTGGGCCTCACGTATCTCGAATGGCGCCGCCGCTCGGCGATGGCGAAGGGCGAAGGCTACGGCACGTCGCTCGTGAACGAGCCGGAACGCGTCGAAGCAACTGCGCTGCCGCATCCGGCGCTGGCGATCCTGCCGCTGATCCTCGTCGGCGTTTCGAACTTCGCGTTCACGAAGCTGATCCCGCAGTGGTATGGCGCCGCGTCGTACACGGTCGCGCCGGACGTGCTGCCCGGCGTGCATGCGCCGGTCACGACGTCGATCAAGACGGTCGTCGCGATCTGGTCGGTCGAAGCCGCATTGCTGCTCGGCATCGTGCTGGTGATCCTGACCGCGTTCAAGCGCGTGAGCGGGCGCTTTGCGGTCGGATCGAAGGCCGCCGTCGGCGGCGCGCTGCTCGCGGCGATGAACACCGCGTCCGAATACGGCTTCGGGGGCGTGATTGCGGCGCTGCCGGGCTTCCTGGTGGTCAGCGATGCGCTCAAGAGCATCCCGAACCCGCTCGTCAACGCGGCCGTGTCGGTCAGCTCGCTCGCCGGCATCACCGGTTCGGCGTCGGGCGGCATGAGCATCGCGCTCGCCGCGATGTCGGACCTGTTCATCAAGGGCGCACAGGCCGCCAACATTCCGCTGGAAGTGCTGCACCGGGTCGTCGCGATGGCAAGCGGCGGCATGGACACGCTGCCGCACAACGGCGCGGTCATCACGCTGCTGGCCGTCACGGGCCTCACGCACCGCGAATCGTATCGCGACATCTTCGCGGTCACGGTGATCAAGACACTCGCGGTGTTCTTCGTGATCGCCGTGTACTACACCACGGGCCTCGTGTAAGCGTCAGCATCGGGCGGCGGCGTTCAGACGCGCGCCGCCCGGCTCGTGTCGGCCGTGGCGACGCGGCCGGCAAGCTCGGCGTCGCGCATGATCGGGGGCTTGATGGCGCCGCCGATGCCGGCCGTGCGGACTGCGCTGCCCCCCCGCTTTCCTACGTTTCCGCCTTACGTTCCCGCCTTCCGCCGTCTTCGCGGCCATTGCCCGGTGTGCCGGGCACCGCTGTCATCATCAGCACGACGCAAACGATCATCCCGCCCGTCCCGCATGCCCACCAAGCACACCACCACCCGCTTTCGTCCGAACTAACCCGCCCATTGTTGTCGCCAGCAAAAAACTGCATTGGGAGCAATCGCATTTTTCCCACGAGCAGCGCGGCCTACACTGGGTTCACCCGCTGCCGCCATATCAGACGAAATCGTTTGCAGGCTTGGCAGCCAGCCGCACACATCGAGGTTCACGATCATGAAGCGCCTGTTTCCCGCAATCGTCATCGCGGTAGCCGCATCCGCGCCGCTCGCAGCACAAGCGCAGGCCGAAGTCCAAGCCCAGGCGCAAGCTCAATCGAACCCGCCGCTCACGCGCGCGCAGGTCCGGTCCGAAGTGAAAGCGCTGAAGCAAGCCGGCTTCCAGCCGAGCGACTGGTTCTATCCGGCCAGCATCGTTTCAGCAGAAGCGAAGATCGCGCGCGAGCAGCATGCCGGGTACGGCAGCGACGGCAGCCCGTCGTCCGAAACCAGCCACTAAGCAATCGCGGCGACCACGCGGCCGGCACGCCCAGCCGCGCGTCATCGCGGCCTCAGGCCCGCAGCCTCAGGCCTTCACCGGCTGAAGCAGTTTCGCGCACGCCGCCGCCTGCGGATCACCTGCCGGCAGCTTTGCGCATACGCCGTCGAACTGCTTCACGACCGACCGGACCGATGCATCGTGCGCGCCGTCGCTACGCCAGCGCTTCAGCTGCGTGACGACCTTGGTCAGCGCCCGCAGGTTCGCACCGTAAAACGCATCGCGCGTGCCGGACGCCTGCGCGAGCACGCTCGCGGCGATCCCTTCGATCCGCGCCGAATCGTCCGGCGCCAGCGCGACCGCATTCGCGAAATAGGTCGCGCCCCAGCGCAATTTCGTCGCCGATCCGCTCGCCGCGTCGTACGCCTTTCGATACCAGTCCAGCGCCGCCGCCTTGTCGCCGCGCGCCTTCGCGTTCGCGGCCAGTCCCGACATGAAGTAATACGGCGTCGACGAACGCGGCAGCTCGGCCTTCAGCAGCGCGTCCGATTCGTCGTACAGCCCGGCGTCGGTCAACGTGTCGGCCGCTTCGCTGACGAGCGCCTGCCGCTCGTACGCGTTCGCCGCGCCCTGCACCGACGCCGCGATCTGCTTGCGCGCAGCGGCGAGCAGCGCGGGCGCGGTCGCGTCGAGCCGCGTGCCGTCGCGTGCGTCGCCGCGCGCGAGCAGCACGCGGCCATGCAGCGCCATCAGCCGGTCGATCGACGACAGCGTGGCGTCCGTCGACAGCCGTGCGAGCGCAGCGTCGTAAGCGCCGCGCAGCTTCGTGCGCTGCGCGGGCTCGCCGCCGAGGTACGCGACCACGCGGGCCGGCGCCGCGACGAGTACGTCGGAATCCGCACGCGCGAGCGGCGGATCGCGCAGCACGTCGCGCAGCGCATCGGCGAGCGCGGCCTTGTCGAGCGCGCCGGCCTGCGCGGGATCGTCCGACGCCGCGACCACCGCCGCCTTCAGCGCGAAACGCGCGGCGTCCGCCGTCGCGCCGGCCGCGCGCGCACGCTGCGACAGCGTCTGCAGCGTCACGGCCACACGGTCGGGCGGCACCGGCAGCGCACCGTCGGTATCCCACGAATAATCGGCGAGCAGATGCCATTCGGACGGCGTCAGCGCCGCGCCCTCGTTCAGCGCGGTCGCGAGCGTCTGCCGCACCGGATGGGTGGCCGTCATCCCCAGCGACAGCGCCTGCATGTAGCGGTCGAGATCGGCTTCGCCCGGCAGCCGCGTCACCTCGGTGCCGTCGGGCCGAAACAGGATCATCGTCGGATAGCCGTGCACCTTGAAGCGCTCGCCGAGCTTCTGCGCGCTTTCGGTATCGCCGTCGAGATACACCGGCACGAACAACGACGAGCGCGTCTTGAACGCCTGCTGACTGAAGACGGTCGACTTCACCTGGTTGCACGACGGGCACCACACCGCGCCCCAGTACAGCAGCAGCGGCTTGCCGGTGCGCTTCGCGAGCGCGAAGGCCGCGTCGACGTCGCCCTGCTGCCATGCGATGCCGGGCGGCAGATGCGCATCGCCGCTCGGCGCACCCGCGACGGCCACGCGCTGCGGCGTGTCGACGGCAAGCGCGGCGCCGGCCACGACGATCAGGCAGGCGGCGGTCAGGTTCCGGAGTACGGTTTTCATCGAGTCGGCTTCCATGGAAAGAGACGGTTGCGCAAAGCCACGCAGCGAAAACAAGCACGGCGAAACGACCGAACGCATCGGGCGGCGCCGCACGTGCCGGAACCGGCGGCACATATCGCTACGCCGTCGCTTCACGAAGCGCCGCGGACGATCGCATCCATCGTTCATCGCACGACGATGCCCGTCGCGACGGTCGGCAAATTTGTCGACGATACGATTGCCGCGATCGGTTGAAAACCAACGAATCGTTGAATGCATATGACACGCGCGATCGTCAAAGAAGTGTCACCGAGCAGCAGCCACCACCACGCGCAGCACATCGTCGTTCATGACAGTGAAACATCGACCAAAGGCCATCGCATACGTTGCATGCGCAACGACATCGCGTCAAGAAGCCCGCATCGAATCGGAAATTTCTGCCGTCTCGCGACCGCAGGATCGGTAACTTCCTTCCATCGAGACACCGTAACGCACGTCCGCCATCTCGTTGCACCCGCAACTTCCATCACACGGAGCGTCATGTCATTTCCGCATCATGGCGACGTCATCTGCGCTCCCTAGACTGCTCTCCGCACCGCGCATCACGAGCGCGCGGCAAGCGGAATCGCGGCATGGCCCGATGCGCGCCATCGCACCCGCATCGCGACCCGTCCGCGCCCGGACGACGCCCGCGCGCACCCCACCGACGTCACTCTCGCTCCCGCCATCACAGGACCAGAACGCCATGACCTCACGCCGTAAATTCCTTCAGCAGACGGCCACTGCCGGCCTCGCCGGCGCCGCGCTGACCGCGTTTCCGCCGAGCATTCGCCGCGCGCTCGCGATTCCCGCCTTCCATGAATCGGGGACGATCAACGACGTGAAGCACGTCGTGCTGCTGATGATGGAGAACCGCGGGTTCGACGGTTACTTCGGCACGTTCAAGGGCGTGCGCGGTTACGGCGATCGCTTCGCGGTGCCGTCGCCGAACGGCCGCGACGTGTTCCACCAGACCTACACGAAGGCGACGCCCGCGGCGACCATCACGCCGTACCACCTCGATGCGAGCCAGGGCAACGCGCAGCGCGCGGGCGGCACGCCGCACACGTGGGCCGACGCGCAGGCCGCCTGGGATCACGGCCGCATGAACCGTTGGCCCGACGCGAAGACGCCGCTGTCGATGGGCTATTACGATGCGGCCGAAGTGCCGTTCCAGCGCGCGCTCGCCGATGCGTTCACGCTGTGCGACCACTACCACTGCGGGATGCACACCGGCACGATCGCGAACCGGCTGTTCTACTGGAGCGGCACCAACGGCCCGAACGGCGTCAGCCCGGCCGACGGCAGCCGCGTGAAGGTCGCCGCACTGAACAACCAGTTCAACGGCGGCAACGACATCGGCCCGTCGAGCCAGGGGTGGACGTGGACGACGTACGCGGACCGGCTGCAGCACGCCGGCGTGAGCTGGAAGGTCTACCAGAGCCTGATCGACAACTTCGGCTGCAACGAGATGATGAGCTTTCGCCACTGGCGCGCGGCCATCGAGCAGATGCCGGCCGCACGCCGGCCGGCGTACGTTGCGTCGACGGACATCACGCAGCCGGTGACGGCGGCCGGCGCGTTCTACGATCCGACGATCGACGACGCGTTGAGCCCGCTCGCGAAAGGCTTCGGCAACACGATGCCGTACGGCTTTCTCGAAACGCTGCGCGACGACATCCGCACCGGCAAGCTGCCCGAAGTGTCGTGGATCATTCCGCCGTCGGCGTACAGCGAGCATCCGGGGCCGTCGAGCCCCGCGCAGGGCGCGTGGTACGTGCAGGCCGTGCTCGACGCGCTGACCGCGAACCCGGAGGTGTGGAGCAAGACGGTGCTGCTCGTCAACTACGACGAGAACGACGGCTTCTTCGACCACATGCCGTCGCCGGCCGTGCCGTCGCGCAACGCCGACGGCTCGCTCGCCGGCGGCCATACGCTCGCGGCAGCCGACGTCGCGGTCGAATACCACGACTTCGCACCGGCCACCTCGAGCCAGCCCGCGGCCGACGGCCGCCCGTACGGCCCCGGCCCGCGCGTGCCGATGTGGGTCGTGTCGCCGTGGAGTCGCGGCGGCTGGGTCAACTCGCAGGTGTTCGACCATACGTCGACGCTGCTTTTCCTCGAAAAACGCTTCGGCGTGGTCGAGCCGCAGATCAGCGCCTATCGCCGCGCGGTGTGCGGCGACCTGACCAGCGCGTTCAACTTCCGCACGCCGAACGACGAACCGCTGCCGACGCTCGCGGGCCGCACGACGAAAAGCGCCGCCGATGCGCTGAGCGCAGCCCAACAGGCCGCGCCGAAGATCACGCCGCCCGCCACGCCGTCGCTGCCGGCGCAGGCCGTGGGCGTGCGTCCGTCGCGCGCGTTGCCGTACGAGCTGCATGCGAGCGCGCACGTCGATGGCGGCAACGGCACCGTCACGCTGAAGTTCGCGAATACCGGCCGGGCGGCGGCGGTGTTCCATGTCTACGACAAGCTGCACCTCGACCGCGTGCCGCGCCGCTACGTCGTCGAGCCGGGCAAGGCGCTGCGCGGCGACTGGGCCGCACGCGCCGACGACGCCGGTAAATATGACCTCTGGGTGCTCGGCCCGAACGGCTATCACCGCCGCTTCACCGGCGATCTCGCGCAGCTTGCCGGCGCACGCGCGCCGCACCCGGAGATCCGGGTCGGCTACGCGGGCGCGAGCGGCAACCTGCATCTGCGGCTGCGCAACGACGGCGGCGACACGGTGCGCTTCACGGTGAAATCGAACCGGGCGTACGGCCCGCTGTCCGGCCACGGCGCCAGCGACGACCACGACCGCGGCGCCGACACGGGGACGACGTGGACGGTGGCGGTGCATGGCGGCACGCAGCACGAACTGCACTGGAAGCTCGACTCGACCGGCCACTGGTACGACTTCGTCGTCACCGCCGACAGCGACCCGAGCTTCGCGCGCCGCGTGGCCGGCCGCGTCGAGACGGGTCGTCACTCGGTCAGCGATCCGGCGATGGGGCTGCCCGAGCGCTTCTGACGGCAGCGGTGCGCCCGGCCGCGAACACCGGCCGGGCGCCGCGCGCGGCGGGCCCGGAGCCGGCCGGAACGCCCGCCCCGCGCGGCTCAAACATCAGAGGGATCGGTGGTGCAGCCCTCATTTCACGCCCACGAAAATGCTCCGTGTCGCGGCCCGTTCGCGTTAAACTCCATCAAGCTGCATTCAACAACGACATCTTCGCCAACCACGCACACACGACACGAGGATAGGTTCGATGCGCACTACCGGCTCATCCGGGGCAATGACCCTGCTCACCGAACACGACCCGGCCGACGGCCGCGAATTGCGCTCGCTGCGGCTCGAATCGACTGCCGACGGCAAGAGCGTGCTGCTGATCGAGATCGACGAACGCAAGCCCGGCATTCATCGCGAGGTCCGCTACGAAATCACGCCGGCCGAACTGATCGCGGCGATCCGCTCGCACGGCGCCGAGCTGCCCGGCGAGAATCACGGCGCCGTCTCTCTCGCCCGCACGTCGTCCTGATCTCCACGGTGAGCCGCGTGCCACGCGCCGGCTCACCGCGTCCGTTCCGCCTGTCCGCAGCGCCGTTCGGCGCGCTTCGTCGTTCTCCCGCCGTCGGCTTGAAAATGGCCGATAATCGGCGCATCCGCGCGTCGTCCGCGCGCTCCTTTTCGGGCAGCCGCCATGCTTCGTGACCTCGTCGCCCAGTACGGGCCGCTTCTCGTGTTCGCCAACGTGCTCGCGGCGGCCATCGGTCTGCCGGTGCCGGCGATGCCGACGCTCGTGCTGTTCGGCGCGATGGCCGCCATGCATCCGGCGATGATCGGCTCGCAGGTCGTGACGGTGCTCGCGCTGTCGGTGCTCGGCGCGCTGATCGGCGACACCGTGTGGTACGTCGCCGGCCGCCGCTACGGCGGCGCGACGCTGAAGACGATCTGCCGGCTGTCGCTGTCGCGCGATTCCTGTGTGAGGAAAACCGAACGTTTCTTCGGCCGCTACGGCGTGCGCGTGCTCGCGGTAGCACGCTTCATTCCCGGCCTGTCGCTGGTATCGGTGCCGATGGCCGGCGCGCTCGGCACGCGCTATCGCACGTTCGCCGGCTACGACGCGCTGGGCGCCGCATTGTGGACCATCGTCGCGCTCGGCGCGGGCCTCGTGTTCTACCGCCAGATCGACTGGCTGCTCGCCGGCGCGAGCCGGCTCGGCCGCGCGGTGCTGCTGGTGATCGTCGCGCTGCTCGCGCTCTATGCGGCCGTGCGCTGGATGCGCCGCCGCGCGCTGATCCGGCAGCTCGCGAGCGCGCGCATCGGCGTCGACGAGCTGGAACGGCTGCTGCGCGATCCGTCCGCGCCGGTGGTGCTCGACGTCCGCTCGGCCGAGCACCGCAAGCTCGATCCGTTCACGATCCCGGGCGCGCAGTTCGCGGACGAACGGCACATCGACGACATCGTCGCCCGCTATCCGCTCACGCAGAAGTTCGTCGTGTACTGCTCGTGCCCGAACGAAGTGACGGCCGCGCTGATGGCGCGGCGTCTGCTCGACGCCGGCTTCACCGATGCGCTGCCGCTGCGCGGCGGCCTCGACGCGTGGCGCGACACGGGCCGCGAACTCGCGTCGCTGCTCGAAGAGACACCGGCCGCGAACGATCCGATCGCCGGATTGCACAAGCCCGCCTGATCGTCCTTCGGCGGCAGGCCGCCCTCTCACAAGAGAAACGGCCGCGACGTTCGCCGCGGCCGCCATCCGGTCAGAACGCGTGCAGCGGCAGGTTCACCACGAGGCGATACTCGCGGTTCGTCGCGTCCGAGTAATGGGCCGAACCGTTGTGCCACATCGCGATGAACGTGACCTTCGTGTCCTTCAGCTTGCCGCTCTGGAACGTGTACGACGGGATGAAGCCGAACTCGTGGTGACGGCCCTGCACCGGCGCACCGTTGCTCCAGTAGATGCTCGACTTGCTCGGATCGTTCGCGGCGCCTGCGCTGCCGTCCGCGCCCCAGCCCGTCACGCCCCAGATCATCGCCTTGAAGCCCGGCAGCCCCGCTTCCTTGCCGTAGAACGTGTAGCGCAGCTGCAGCGACTTTTCGTGCGGCGCGTTGTAGTCGACGTCCATCGAGTTGGTCAGGAAGATGCCGTTGGTTTCGTTCAGGTAGTCGAAGAACTGGTCGCCGAGGATCTGCTGATAGCCGAGCAGCAGCTCGTGCGGCCCGTGCTGCGCCGCGAGCGACAGGCTGTACGCGTTGTTGTCGATCTTGCCCTGCAGCGCGTCGCCGGTGTCGTGCGTCGAATAGACGTTGCCGAAGCCCGTCCACTTGATGGTGTCCGCGCTGCCGATGCTGTGCTTCACCGATGCGTAGTACTGATGCCACACGTCGTCGGCCTGGTTCGCGTACAGCGCGACTTCGCCATTCGGCGAGTAGTCCCAAGTACCGCCGACGTAAGTCAGGCGGTTCACGCGCGTGCCGCCGTATTGGGTCGTCAGGTTCGTGAGCGTGGTGTGACCGCGCGCGTCGTTCTTCGTGAAGCTGCCGGCCTCGAGCATCACGTTCTTGAATTCGTTGCTGACGATCGTCGCGCCGAGGAAGGTCGGCGGCAGCGCGCGGTTGTCGTGCTGCTCCATGAACGGGTTGTCGACGGCCTGCAGACCGTACTTGATCACCGTGTTCGAGATGCGCGCCTTCACGTCGTAGATGCCCGGATAGGCCCATGCGAGCTGATTGCCGCCGCCGCCGCCCTTCGCGATGTGCACCATGCTGCCGGCGCCCGCGCCGCCGTCGAGCTTCAGCGCCGCATACACCGATGCGTCCACGCCGAAGCCGATCAGGCCCGTCGTGTAGCCCGACTCGAAGTTCGCCATCACGCCCTGGACCCACGCGTGGCGGTGCGGGCCGCCCTTGCTGTCGAGCACGTCGGAATAGTTGCGGAACAGGAAGTTCAGATGGCTGTCGGCGATGAAGCCGTTCGATTTCGACTGGGCAGACGGTTCGTCGGGCGGCGTGACGGCCTGGGTCGCCTCGGCGTTGACAATGGCGTTCGGCGTCGTTGCCTGCGCAACCGACGCGCCGGCGCCGACCCCTGCGCTCGGCGTGGCCTGGGCGACGGTCAGCGGCGCAGGCGCCGCGTCGTCGGCGCGCGCGACACCGCCCAGCGTGACGCCGGCGAGCGCGGGCAAGCCCCATGCAAGCAGCATCTTCGATGCCGTCCCGATCTTCTTTTGCTTGTTCATCGTCATTCTCGTCTTGTGTTGAAGTCGTCCATGCCGGTTGCGGTCCGCTTCCGGCCCCCCGGCGTGCCCGGCTACGGACGCGCCTGTACCCGCCGCACGAAGATCGTTCGCGCCGCCCTTACCCCTGTTGACCTGCATCGTTGTGTTTGCTGCGTCACATCACGCCGCCGCGACGCCCGCCCGGATGCACGCGACGCGCGCCGCCGAGCCGGGCCGGACTTCCGGCTGCGGCACGTCCTGCGCGCATGCGTCGATCGCGACCGGACAGCGCGTACGAAACGCGCAACCGGACGGCGGATTCAGCGGCGACGGCATCTCGCCCGCCAGCAGCATCGGACGGCGAGCACGCTCGCGCGCCGGCTCCGGCGTCGGCGCCGCGTCCAGCAGCGCCTTCGTGTACGGGTGCTGCGGCACGCCGTACACGTCGTGCCGCGTGCCGAACTCCATCACACGGCCGAGATACATCACGAGCACGCGCCGGCTGATGGCCTTCACCACCGCCAGGTCGTGCGCGACGAACAGATACGACAGCGACAGATCGCGCTGCAGATCGCGCAGCAGGTTCACGATCTGCGCCTGGATCGACACGTCGAGCGCCGACACGGGCTCGTCGCAGATCACGAGCTTCGGCTCGCCGATCAGCGCGCGCGCGATGCCGATGCGCTGGCACTGTCCGCCGGAGAATTCGTGCGGATAGCGCAGCAGGTGATGCGCGTTCAGACCGACGCGCTCGAGCATCGTGATCACGCGCCGGCGCACTTCCGCACGCCCGAGGCCCGCGTGGTGCGTGACGAGCGGCTCCGCGACGATCTGCTCGATCGTCATGCGCGGATCGAGCGACGCGAGCGGATCCTGGAAGATCATCTGCACTTCGCGACGCATCGCGGTGCCGCGCAGGTGATCGGGCGCGACGGCCTGGCCGCGCCAGCGCACGGTGCCGGCCGTCATCGGCACGAGGCCGACCAGCGCGCGCGCGAGCGTCGACTTCCCGCAGCCCGACTCGCCGACGAGCCCGACCGTCTCGCCGCGCTTCACGTCGAACGACACGCCGTCGACCGCGCGCAGCGTGCCCTTCGGCGACCACGGATAGCCGCCCAGCGGCACACGGAAATGCACCTTCAGATCGTCGACGGAGAGCAGCGTGTCGCTCGTCGTCTCCGTTGCGCCGGCATGGCGGCTTTCAGCGGCGCTCATCGCAGACCTCCCGTCAGATCGGCCAGCGGCCGGTGGCACGCGCGCAGCGCACCCGCCGCGCCGTAGGTTTCGAGCGCGGGGCGCGCGGTGGCGCAGCGCTCCTGCGCGTACGTGCAGCGTTGCGCGAAGGCGCAGCCGGCCGGCGCGGTGCCGGGCATCGGCGGATTGCCGGGGATCGCGACGAGCGGCGCGTCGACGGCGTCGGTCAGCCGCGGCAGCGCGTTCAGCAGGCCGATCGTGTACGGATGCGACGGCGCCGCGAAGATCGCATCGGCCGGCGCGTATTCGACGGTGCGGCCCGCATACATCACCATCACGTCGTCCGCGAGGCCGGCGACCACGCCCATGTCATGCGTGATCAGCACGATCGCCGTGCCGCGCTCGCGGTTCAGCTCGCGCAGCAGGTCGATGATCTGCGCCTGCACGGTCACGTCAAGCGCGGTGGTCGGCTCGTCGGCGATCAGGATCTCCGGCTCGGACAGCAGCGCCATCGCGATCATCACGCGCTGACGCATGCCGCCGGAGAACTCGTGCGGATACATGCGGATGCGGCGCGCGGCGTCCGGAATCCGCACCGCTTCGAGCGCGTCGATCGCGCGTCGCGTCGCGTCCTTGCGCGACAGCTTGCGATGCAGCTGCAGCGTCTCGGTCATCTGCCGCTCGATCGTCAGGAACGGGTTCAGCGACGTCATCGGATCCTGGAAGATCATCGCGATGCGGTCGCCGCGCACCGCGTTCAGCGCGCGCGTGTCCATCGCGAGCAGATCGTCGCCGCGGTAACGCGCGGCGCCCGTCGTCGTGCCGTTCGCGGCCAGCAGCCCGAGCAGCGCCATCACGGTCTGGCTCTTGCCCGAGCCCGATTCGCCGACGATGCCGAGCGTCTTGCCGGCTTCCAGCGAGAACGACACGCCGTTCACGGCGTCGATCGGCGCGGCGTCCTTGCGCGAGAAGCGCACGCCGAGGTTTTCTACTTCAAGCAACACTGACATCTCAGCGATCCTTCGGGTCGAGCGCGTCACGCAGGCCGTCGCCAACGAAGTTCACGCAGTAGAGCGTCACGCACAGCATGACGGCCGGGGCCAGCAGCAGCCACGGCATCGATTCCAGTTTCTGCGCGCCGTCCTGGATCAGCACGCCCCAGCTCGTCATCGGCTCCTGGACGCCGAGCCCGAGGAACGACAGCACCGATTCGGTCAGCACGATGCTCGGCACCGACACCGTCGCGTACACGACCACCACGCCGAGCAGGTTCGGCACGATGTGACGCCGCACGATCGAGGTCGGCGACACGCCGATCGCGCGCGCCGCATCGACGAACTCGCGATTGCGCAGCGACAGCGTCTGGCCGCGCACGACGCGCGCCATGTCGATCCACGAGAACGCGCTGATGGTCAGCACGACGAGCAGGAACGAGCGGCCGAACAGCGTCATCATCAGGATCGCGATCAGCAGGTACGGGATCGCATACATCATGTCGACGACGCGCATCATCGCGGAGTCGACCCGGCCGCCCGCGAAGCCGGCCGTCGCGCCCCACGCGACGCCGAACAGGCCGGACACC
This sequence comes from Burkholderia sp. WP42, assembly GCF_000745665.1. Taxonomy (NCBI): domain Bacteria; kingdom Pseudomonadati; phylum Pseudomonadota; class Betaproteobacteria; order Burkholderiales; family Burkholderiaceae; genus Burkholderia; species Burkholderia sp. WP42. The sequence continues at coordinate 179,493 of NZ_JQJT01000016.1, forward strand.
AGCGTGCCGAGCAGGCCGACCTCGATCGACACGCGGCCGCCGATCAGCGTGCGCACGAGCAGGTCGCGGCCGAGCTCGTCGGTGCCGAACCAGTGCTGGTTCGCCCAGGTCGGCGGCAGGCTGATCGAGCTCCAGTCGCTCGCGGCCGGATCGGCCGCGAGCAGCCACGGGCCGACGAAACAGGCGAGCGTGACGAGCGCGAGCAGCACGAGGCTGAACACCGCCGCGCGGTTGTGGAGGAAGCGCGCGAACGCGAGCGCCAGCGGCGAGCGCGAACGCGGCGGCGAGTCGGTCTGCACGGGCAGGCCGACGGCGGGAGTGGTCGGAGTCATCGCAGTGCCTCGCTCAGTAACGGATGCGCGGATCGAGCCACGCGTACGCGAGGTCGACCAGCAGGTTGAACAGCACGGCGAAGACGGTCGTCAGCACGACGAGGCCGAGCACCAGCGTGTAGTCGCGGTTGATCGCGCCGTTCACGACGAGTTGCCCGAGGCCCGGCAGCGAGAACACCGATTCGGTGACGACGGCCGCCGTGATCGACGTGATGCACACGGTGCCGAACAGCGACACGACCGGCATCAGCGCGGGCTTGAGCGCATGGCGCAGCACGATCGTCGAGCCGGGCAGGCCCTTCGCGCGCGCGGTGCGGATGTAGTTGCTCGACAGCGTCTCGATCATCGAGCCGCGCATCACGCGGGCGAGCAGCGACACGTTGATGAAGGTCAGCAGCACGATCGGCAGCAGCCGGTACTGCCAGCCGCCGTCGCCCCAGCCGCCGGCCGGCAGCCAGCCGTTGCCGGCCGACGTCTTCAGCAGGATCGCGAAGATCCACACCAGCACCGGGCCGAGCACGAACGGCGGCACGACGTTGCCGAAGTTGCCGAGCAGCATCACGAAGCGGTCGATCACGCTGTCGCGGCGCACGGCCGCGACGGTGCCGAGCAGCACGCCGATCACGATCGAGATCGGGATCGACACGCCGCCTACGCCGAGACTCACGGGCAGCGCCTTCTTCACGAGATCGTTCACCGACCAGTCGACGTAACGGAACGACGGGCCGAGATCGCCGTGCAGCAGCGAGCCGAGATACAGCAGGTACTGCTTCCACAGCGGCGCGTCGAGGTGGTACTTCGCATTCAGGTTCGCGAGCGTCGCCGCGGACAGCTGCTTCTCCGTATCGAACGGGCCCCCGGGCGTGAAGTGCAACAGCAGGTAGCAGACGGTGATGACGGCGAGAATCGTCGGCACCGCCCACAACGTGCGTCTCAGTGCATAGGCCAGCATGATCGCTCCGCTCAGTGCTTGATCAGGTACATGTCCTGCGAAGCGCGCATGTCGATCACGTTCTTCAGCGAGTAGCCGCCCACGTACGACTTCACGAGCCGGTCGGCCGAGTACTGGAACAGCGGCACCATCGGCGTGTCGCTCAGCGCCAGGTCGTGCGCCTGCGTGAGCAGCGCGGTGCGCGCGGCGTCGTCGAGCTTCTGGTTGCCTTCGTCGACCAGCGCGTCCACCTGCTTGTTGCAGTAGCCGACGGTGTTCTGCGCGCTGCCGCAGCGGATCAGGTCGAAGAACGTCATCGCGTCGTTGTAGTCGGCGAACCAGCCGTCGCGCGCGATCTGCACCTTGACGTCATGCCGTTGCTTCATCAGCACCTTGAACTCGACGTTCTCGAGCTTCGTGTTGATGCCGAGCTTCGTGCGCCATTCCGACGCGGCGAACAGCGCCACCTTCTTGTGCAGGTCGTTGGTGTTGTAGGTGAGCGTGAACGACAGCGGCTTCGCGTCGGAGTAGCCGGCCTGCTTCAGCAGGTCCCGGGCGGTCGCGACGCGCTTGGCCATCGGCCACGACGCCCAGTCCGGCGTATACGGGCGCACGCCCTTCGTGCCGTTCGGCATCAGCCCGTACATCGGCTTCTCGCCGGCCTGCGTGAGCTTCGACGTGAGCAGGTCGCGATCGATCACCATCGACAGCGCGAGGCGCACGCGCTTGTCCTTCAGCACCGCGTCGCTGTTGTTCAGGTAGTAGTAATACGTCGCCAGCTGCAGGCCCTGGCGCAGCTCGCCGCCGAACTGCTTGTTCACCTGCTGGAAGATGCCCGACGGAATCGAATAGCTGTAGTCGATCTGGCCGGCCTGATACATGCGCATCGCGGTCTCGTCGCTTTCGATCGGCAGGTAGGTGACCTTGTTGATCACGACCTTCGGCGCGTTCCAGTACTTCGCGTCCTTGGTGATCACGATGCGGTTGTTCGGCTGCCAGTCGACGAGCTGGTACGCGCCGTTGCTGACCAGGTTGCCCGGACGCGTCCACGCGTCGCCGAACTTCGCGACGGTGTCCTTGCTCACCGGCGCGAGCGGCGCCATCGCGGTCAGCTCGGGGAAGAACGCGACCGGCACGTCGGTCGTCACCTCGAGCGTGTACGGATCGGCCGCGCGCACGCCGAGCGTCGCCGGCGCAGCCTTGCCGCCGATGATGTCCTTCGCGTTCTTGATGAATTCGACCAGGATCGTGTACTTCGAGCCCGTCTTCGGATCGGCGAGCCGCTGCCACGAATAGACGAAATCCGCCGCCGTCACCGGCTGGCCGTTGCTCCACTTCGCGTCGTGACGCAGCTTGAACAGCCAGGTCTGCGGCGTCCTGCGCTCCCACGACTGCGCGACGCCCGGCACGACCTGGCCGGCGGCGTCGATGCGAGCCAGCCCTTCGAACAGGTCGAGCCCGATCGTGTTGCCGGTCCACGACTCGATGTGCGCCGGGTCGAGCGATTCGACTTCGGCGGGCACCTGGCGCGTCAGGTCCTGTTGAGGAGCGAGCGCGACGTTCGACGGAACGGTCACGGCGTGGGCGGCGGGCACCGTCAGGGCGAGCGCGGCCAGCACGGCCGACATGGCATGCAAGGATTTCATCGTGGCAGTCTTGAGAAAGTTGTTCGGCGAGCGTGGCGCGGCGGATGCCGCGGCTTACGCGTGAGACGCTGACGGGTGCAGCGATCGAGGAGGCCCGTGATTCCCGTTTTGCATTTCAGTATTCCTTAAGTTTCTTTCGACAGGCATCCCGTCGAAGCAACGAAGGAATACCTGTGCGTTAGAACAGCCGCGGCGTACCGACCCAGACCACCACCGACTCCACCTTCGCGGTGTTGACCCAGCTGTGCGGAACCGTCGACTGGTAGTGCGAACTGTCGCCGGCCTGCAGGACGAAGGTCTTGCCTTCCAGCGTCAGCGACACTTCCCCTTCAATCACATACAGGAATTCCTCTCCCGCATGCGTCGTCACTTCCGACCGTTTCTGCCCCGGCGGCATCCGCACGAGGATCGCCTCGAGCTGACGCCCTTCGGTCACGTTGGTCAGCCTCGCGAACAGGTTCGCCGAATCGGCGAATCCGAAGAAGCGCAACTGCTCGCCTCTGCACACCGAGCGCTCCTCGCTCGGCGTATCCACGAAGTACTGCACCGTCACGCCGAGCGCCTGCGCGATACCGGCCAGCGACGTCAGCGACGGCGACGCGAGCCCGCGTTCGACTTGAGACAGGAACGGCTTCGAAATCCCCGCGGCGGTAGCGGTGTCGTCGAGCGTGCGCTTGAGTCGTTGGCGCAACGCGCGAATCTTGCTGCCCAGCGCAGCGGGTGCGTCAACTGACCGCGGGTTTTCAGTGGGGGGAACCATAGCAGGCCGAAAAGTGGTCGTCAAAAATTGTTTGATGGAAAGTAACTAAGTTAGATCGATTTGGCTTAGTCTTCGGGTTCGCACGCGTCTTCGGTGTTGAGCCCGGTGCACTAAACAGGGACCGAAGCGCGCGAAAACAACGCGCTATCTTGCCAGACTCGCCGGCTTCACAGGCAAGCTGCGAGCGGCTCTCCGGGAATTTGCGGAGAACGGGCGCAAGTCTTACAAGTAAATAATGAGACAAATCTTCCTGAAAGCTGCTGCCATATCGGGAGTTTCCCTGAGTGGCGCAGACCCGACGCACCGGACCGGCAAACGTTACAACGCGTGCGCCGGTCGAGGCCGCGCGCCGCCCGCCCGGGCGGCGTCCGGCCCCGGCCCGGGCTGACCCGCCCGGCTGCTTCATCGCCGCTGCACGGCCTACCCGGCCTCGTGCGGCGGCGCCAGTTCGACCCCAGCGACGCGCGATCCGCGTCGTCCGTATCAAAACGAGATTGATCATGCACGCACCTGTTTCACAGACCCGATCGTTCACGACGGTCTTTCTCATCGAAATGTGGGAGCGCTTCGGCTACTACGGGATGGCCGCGCTCCTGGTCCTCTTCATGGTCGACCGGCTCGGCTTCACCGACAGCCACGCGAACCTCACCTGGGGCGCGTTCACCGCGCTCGTCTACGCGTCGCCGTCGATCGGCGGCTGGATCGGCGACAAGGTGCTCGGCGCACGTCGCACGATGATCATCGGCGCGGCCGTGCTGTGCGCCGGCTACCTGATGCTCGCGATGCCGAACGACGCGCTCGCCTACATGTACGCGTCGCTCGGCGTGATCGTCGTCGGCAACGGGCTGTTCAAGGCGAATGCGGCGAACCTCGTGCGCCGCATCTACGAAGGCGACGACGCGCGCATCGACAGCGCGTTCACGATCTACTACATGGCCGTCAACATCGGTTCGACCGTGTCGATGCTCGCGACGCCGTGGATCAAGGATCACTGGGGCTGGCACACCGCATTCGCGGTCTGCGGCGCCGGCATGCTGCTCGCGATCCTGAACTTCATGCTGATGCACCGCACGCTCGCGCACGTCGGCTCGCAGCCCGACGACGCGCCGATCCGCTGGAAGCGCCTCGGCGCGGTGGCGGCCGGCGGCGTCGCGCTCGCGCTGCTCACGCTGTACGTGCTGCAGCACAAGCAGCTCGCGGTGGCGAGCGTGTGGGCGGCGGCGTTCGCGATCCTCGCGATCTTCGCGTACATGATCGCGAAGTCGGAGCGCTCCGAGCGCGCGGGGCTGATCGCCGCGCTCGTGCTGATCGGCCAGGTGATCCTGTTCTTCATCTTCTACGTGCAGATGTCGACGTCGCTGACGCTGTTCGCGCTGCGCAACGTCGATCCGCGTTTCATGCTGTTCGGCACGACGCTGTTCACGTGGAGCGCCGCGCAGTTCCAGGCGCTGAACCCGATCTGGATCATGCTGCTGAGCCCTGTGCTCGTGTGGATCTACAACGCGGTGTCGAAGCGCGGCGGCGACCTGCCGGTGGCGGCGAAGTACGCACTCGGCTTCGGCGCGGTGGCCGCCGGCTATCTGGTGTTCACGATCAGCGGGCGCTACGCGGTGGACGGCCGCGTGTCGTCGTGGTTCATGGTGTGGGGCTACGGCCTCTACTCGCTCGGCGAACTGCTGGTGAGCGGCCTCGGCCTCGCGATGATCGCGCGCTACGTGCCGGCGCGCATGAGCGGCTTCATGATGGGCGCGTATTTCGTCGCGACGGGCGTGTCGCAGTATCTCGGCAGCGTCGTCGCGAACTTCGCGCAGATGCCGTCGCACGAGCTGCCGGCGACCGAATCGCTGCCGCTGTACCTGTCGCTGTTCGAGAAGCTCGGCTGGCTCGCCGCGATCGGCATGCTGCTCGCGCTGCTGCTGCTGCCGATGATGAACCGGCTGTCGCGTCAGCATCAGCGCTGCGCGGACGAACGCCGCGACGAACAGGACGCGCAGGCGATGGCGTCGGCGCAGTAAGTACTATCCCTCGGCGTGCGGCATGCGCGCCACATTCTCCCGCCGGCGCGGCCGGCACGTCCTACACTGGTTGCAACGGCGCGTCGGCTCACACGATGCGCACCGGCGGGAGAGGATCATGAAAGGCAAAACGACTCGGCTGTTGCGGATACTGTCGGACATCCGGCACGCGCAACGCTGCACCGCGCTGCGCGCCGCCCGGGCCGCAGCCGAAGCAGATGCGGTGCTGGCGCAGCAGGACGACCCGAAGTCCGAAGCGCGCGACGACGCCGCGCCTGAAGCCGAAACCGACGACACGCCCGCCGTGCCGCGCTCGCGCATCGGCTCCGCACACTGACCGCATTCGGTGCGCTGCGCCGATTGCGCTCCCGCATTCACCGCAGCGCAGCGCCACGCGCGATCGCGCACTCTACGCCACGGCCCCGCGCCGGCGCGCGAACCACGCCCCCGAACCGGCCACGGCCATCATCAGCCCCACCGCGCACGCGTCGGCCGCGAGGCCCACGCCGAGATGGCGCAGTTGCGCGCCGTTCGCGACCGGATGCAGCAGCGAATCGATGACGAGCGAAATGGCGGCGCCCGCGACGAAGCAGACGAGCCCGCGCCGGCCGACCGCCACTACCGGCCGCACCGCGCGCGCGAGCCGCTCGATCCAGCCGCGCCGCACGCAATCGGCCATCAGCCATGCGATCGCCGCGAAGCTGACGACGCGCGACAACGCGAGGTCGCGCTTGAGCAGCCCTTCCGGTGCGGGCAGCCCCGAGAACAGCTTGTAGCTCGCACAGCCGAGCACGATCGCGCACGCGACGCCGGTCGCCGCGGCGCCCCAGCGTCCGAGCGCGACGCGCCGGTAGAACGGCTGGCAGCGCGCGAGCACGCCGGCCACGAACATCAACTGCCACGCGAACGGGTTGAAGCTCCAGCGAAATGAATCGGTATCCAGCAGTTCGGGGCCGAGCCAGCCGGCCGCGCCCCACGATGCGACGCTGAACGCGACCGTGAGCCACGGATGGCGGCGCGCGAACGGCACCAGCACCGGCGACGCGAGCGCGAACAGCACGTACATCGGCAGCACCGACGCGAGATACGGCTGGCGCTGGAAGGTGAGCAGCTCGGCCGCGCCGGTGAGCGGCGACGCGAGCATCACGCTGACGTCGTCGAGCGCGAGGTTCGGCGCGTCGATCCCGTAATGGTCGAGCACGGCCGAGACGATCAGCATCAGCGTCGAGGTCGCGAGAAACGCCCGGTAGATCTGCATCGCGCGGCGCACGAAGCGGCGCTGCGCGGCGCGCGGGCCGTGCCGGTCCGCAATCGCGCCGTACGCGCTCGCGGTCGCGAAGCCGCCGAGGAACACGAACACTTCGGCCGCATCGCAGAGCGCGAACGCGTGGAGCGTGACGCGCGACAGGACGCTCGCGCCGATATGGTCGACGACGATCATCAGCAGCACGATGCCGCGGAAGAAGTCGACTTCGATCAGGCGGCCGCTGCGCGCCGGCAGCCCCGCGGACACGAGCGGCGCGCTCACCGACATGAGCACACCTGCAACGCGTAGGCGCGGCATGCGCCGGCAGAGGGAACGAGGCGGCTGGTGCGATCGGCGGCGCCGCGCGTATGCCCGCGGCGTGCCAGCCTGGCCGGCGAGGCAAGGAGATGACCGTTCATGGGAAAACCGCATACGAAGAGAAGACGGTGAACCCAGTCTAGTGGCCGTCGCGGGAATACCCTAAGTAACAAAATGCAACGGCATCTTCTGTTCGATTACAGCCGCGACGCAGGCGCTGCGAAGCTGGCGGAGCCGCCAGCTCGATGTCGGCGCGCTGTCAGCTCGCGGACGGCAACGGGCGTCGGAGCAGGTGCGGCGCACGACGCGGGCGCGCGCCGAACGCCCTCAGCCGCGCATCGGCAGACGCCGCATCAGCATCGCGCTGTGCCATGCGGTCAGCGCGACGGCGGCCCAGATCGGCGCGTACGTCGCCAGTTGCGACGCGTTCAGCGTCTCGCCAAGCAGCAGCAGCGACACCGCAACGAGCAGCACGGGCTCGACGTAGCCGAGGATGCCGAACAGCGCCATCGGCAGCATCCGGCTCGCCTTCAGGTAGCTCGCCAGCGCGAGTGTGCTGAGCACGCCGAGCCCCGGCAGCAGCGCGGCCCACACCAGCGGATGGCAGCCGACCGGCGTCGCGCTCGCCGACACCATCGCGAGCGCGACCGGGCACAGCAGCGCGATCTCGAGCGCGAACGCGGCGAGCGAATCGGCGTTGATCCGCCGGCGCAGCACGAAGTACGGCGGATAGCCGAGCGCCACGACGAGCGTCGGCCACGCGAATGCGCGCGTCGCCCACACTTCGTGCGCGACGCCGAGCGCCGCGCATGCGACGGCCGCCCATTGCAGCGGATCGAGCCGCTCGTGATAGTAGAAGCGGCCGACCAGCACCATCGTCAGCGGCAGCAGGAAATAGCCGAGCGACACCTCGAGCATGCGGCCGTGCAACGGCGCCCACAGGAACAGCCACAGCTGCACGCCGAGCAGCGCGGCGCTGACCGGCAGCGCGATCAGCAGGCGCCAGTCGCGCACGCTGCGCCGCGCGAGCTCGACGAGCGCGGGCCAGCGGCCGCGCAGCGCGATCAGCGCGAGCGCACCGGGCGCGGTCCACAGGATCCGCCACGCGAAGATGTCGAGGCCGGTGAGCGGCGCCAGCAGTTTCGCGTAGACGGACATCAGCGCGAACAGCGTCGACGCCGTCACCGACAGCGCAATGCCGCGCCCGGCTTCCGGATACCCCGTCATGTCGGGTTCGCCTTACTGCTGCTGGAAGCGCTCGAAGCGCCGTTCGACGTGGCGCTCCTCGAACGTCACCTCGGTCACGCGCGCGGCCGGCGGCCCGTGGCGCAGCCAGGCGAGCATGCGGTCGATCTGCGCGCCGGGGCCCTGGATCATCGCCTCGACGCTGCCGTCCTCGAGATTCGCGACCCAGCCGCGCAGCTTCAGCGCATGCGCCTCGCGCACCGTCGCGTGACGGAAGCCGACGCCCTGCACGACGCCGCGCACCCGCACGTAGTAGGTCTCGATTCGTTCGTCCAGTTCATTTCGGCTCATCGCGGCGCGCTCCCTTGGTGCATTCAAGCCCGGCATTGTAGTCGCGTCGGGCGCTTCCCACACGCACGCGGCCGGGGTGCGCGGTGCATGCGCGGCGGTCGCGTCGCCGCGCGCGCCGACCACGTACAATCTCGCCGACGCACAACCGCCGCGCGCTCGCGCGGCCCCGAAGGAAACGCATGACTGATACCTCCCGCGATCTCGTTCTCGTCACCGGCGCGTCCGGTTTCGTCGGCTCGGCCGTCGCGCGCATCGCGCAGCAGAAGGGCTATGCGGTGCGCGTGCTGGTGCGCCCGACCAGCCCGCGCACCAACGTCGCGAACCTCGACGCCGAAATCGTCACCGGCGACATGCGCGACGAGGCGTCGATGCGCGCCGCGCTGAGCGGCGTGCGCTACCTGCTGCACGTGGCGGCCGACTACCGGCTGTGGGCGCCCGACCCGCACGAGATCGAACGCGCGAACCTGGAAGGCGCCGTCGCGACGATGCGCGCGGCGCGCGCCGCCGGCGTGGAGCGCATCGTGTACACCAGCAGCGTCGCGACGCTGAAGGTCACGAGCGCCGGCGATCCGTCCGACGAGAACCGGCCGCTCACCGCCGAGCAGGCGATCGGCGTGTACAAGCGCAGCAAGGTGCTGGCCGAGCGCGCGGTCGAGCGGATGATCGCCGACGAAGGGTTGCCGGCCGTGATCGTGAACCCGTCGACGCCGATCGGCCCGCGCGACGTGAAGCCCACGCCGACCGGCCGCATCATCGTCGAAGCGGCGCTCGGCAAGATTCCGGCGTTCGTCGATACGGGCCTGAACCTAGTGCACGTCGACGACGTCGCGCACGGCCACTTCCTCGCGCTCGAGCGCGGCCGGATCGGCGAGCGCTACATCCTCGGCGGCGAGAACCTGCCGCTGCAGCAGATGCTCGCCGACATCGCCGGGATGACCGGCCGCAAGGCGCCGACGATCGCGCTGCCGCGCTGGCCGCTGTACCCGCTCGCGCTCGGCGCGGAGGCCGTCGCGAAGTTCACGAAGAAGGAGCCTTTCGTGACCGTCGACGGGCTGCGGATGTCGAAGAACAAGATGTACTTCACGTCGGCGAAGGCCGAGCGCGAGCTGGGCTACCGCGCGCGGCCGTACCGCGAAGGGCTGCGCGACGCGCTCGACTGGTTCGGCTCGGCCGGCTATCTGAAGTAGCACAAAGCGGCGCGCAACACGCCGCTTTGCGCACTTTGTTACACGCCACCGGCGGACCGGCACCGGCGCAGCGGTTAAAATCGCGGGTCTTACGCAGAGAAGACACGCATGAACCTGAACGATCAGATCGATTCGCTGAACGCCGGCGTCGATCGGCTCCTCCACGATCACCACGCCGCGCAGCAGGCGGCACGCAGCGCCGAAGCGTTCGCGCGCGCCGCGGCGGCCGAGGCGCAGGCCGCGGCCGCACGTCACGCCGCCGCGGAAGCGGAAGCCCAGGCCGCCGCGCAGCGCCACACGACGGCCGCCGCCGATGCGCAAGCCGCACAGCAGCGCCACGCGGCCGCCACCGAAGCGGCGGAAGCCGCCGCCGTGCGTCACACCGAAGCCGCCGCGCAAGCCGACGCGGCGGTCCAGCGGCACGCCGAAGCCACCGCGCTGACCGAAGCGCTCGCCCAGCGCCACGCGGACGCCGAAGCCGCGTCGCAACGCCATGCCGCCGCGATCGCCGAAGCCGAGGCGGCCGCGCAACGTCACCACGCAGCCGCGACCGAAGCCGACGCGGCCGCCCAGCGCCACGCGCTCGCCGCCGCGGAGGCCGAAGCCGCCGCGAAGCGCCATGCGGACGCGACCGCCGAAGCCGAAGCGGCGACGCAGCGTCACGCGGCCGCGATCGCCGAGGCCGAGGCGCTCGCGCGACGTCATACCGAGGCGATCGCGCAAGCGGAAGCCGCCGCCCGGCGCCACACCGAGGCAGCCGCGCAGGCCGACGCGATCACGCAGCGTCACACCGAAGCCATCGCGCAAGCCGAAGCCGCCGCGCAACGCCACGCGGATGCGATTGCGGAAGCCGAAGCGGTCAAGCAGCGCCACGCCGACGCGATCGCGCAGGCCGAAGCGGCCGCCGAGCGGCACGCGAAGGCGGTGGCCGAGGCCGAAGCGCTGGTCGAAGCCGTCGTGAAGGACGCCGCGACGGCGGCAGCGACGGCAGCGGCAACCGAGCCGGCCGCGCAGCCCGATGCCGCCGAAGCGGTCGGCGAGCCGGCCGCCGATGCAGCAAACCCTCCTGCGGACAAGGCGACGCTGCACGTCGCGCGCCCGTCGCAGAACGAGCTGACGTTGACCGTCAACGGCCAGTCGATCACGCTGCACCCGGAGCAGGTCGGCCAGCTGATCGAGGAGCTCGCGCACGCGCGCGCGTCGATGCAGCCGGAACCGCCGGCGGGCATCCCGGCCGGCTGGCGCTTCGTGACGACCAAGAATCCGATGATGGTCGTGCAGAAGCAGTCGAACGGCGACCGCCTGCTGGTCACGCGCCACACCGGCTACGGCTGGGTGCCGTTCACGTTCTCGCCGGACGTCGTGATCCAGATGTACATGCTGCTGACCCAGCGGTAAGCGGGCGCGGCCGCGCCAAATCCCTTCGCGCCAAACGACAAAGCCCGATCGGCTGCACGCCGATCGGGCTTTTTGCTGTGCGACGAACCGGCGACCGGCCGGCGTGCGCGGGCGCCGTTCAGCGCTCCACCGGCGCCTGCACGCGCGCCTTCCACTGCCCGCCCTTGCCGCGCCAGTAACGCCATGCGGATGCGAACGTCGCACCGACGTAGAACAGCGCGACCAGCGGCAGCGCGGGCGCCCACAGCGGCGAGCGCCGGTAGTAGCGCAGCATCGGCGCATACGCGGTGCACATCGACGCCCACGCGAGCCATGCCGGCCATGCGCGCGCGCCGTACGCGAGCGCGACCACGGGCGGCACGAGGTAGATGATCGTCATCCCGAGCAGCGTGCCCGCGAGCAGCAGCGGCGAATAGTGGAGCTGCGTGAACGCCGTGCGCGCGATCATGTTCCAGATGTCGCGCCAGCTGTCGTACGGGCGCAGCGACACGCTGCGCTCGGCCAGATCGAGCCGGATCGGATGCCGGCCGCTGCCGCGATGCTTGATCTGCGCGGCGAGGCTGCAGTCGTCGATCAGCGCGCCGCGGATCGATTCGATGCCGCCCGCCTCCTCCAGCGCGCTGCGCTTGACCAGCATGCAGCCGCCCGCGGCACCGGCCGTCCGGTTGCGCGGATCGTTGATCCACGAGAACGGATAGAGCTTCGCGAAGAAGAACACGAACGCCGGGATCAGCGCCTTCTCCCAGAACGAATCGCAACGCAGCCGCACCATCAGCGACACCAGATCGCGCTGCTCGGCCTGCGCACGCGTGACGAGCTGCGCGACCGCGTCGCGCGGATGGCCGATGTCGGCGTCCGTCAGCAGCAGATAGTCGGCCGGCAGGCCCAGCGTGCGCACCGCGGCGATGCCCTGCGACTGCGCCCAAACCTTGCCCGACCAGCCGGACGGCAGCGGCTTGGCGCTCAACACCGTCAAGCGCTCCGCGCGGTTGATCGCCAGCGCGGCGGCGCGGGCGGCGTCGGCGGTGCCGTCGTCGCTGTGGTCGTCGACGATGATCAGATGGAACTCGCCCGGGTAATCCTGCTCGAGCAGCGACGTCGCCGCCTGCGCGATCACGTCGGCCTCGTTGCGCGCCGGCACCACCGCGACGACGGCCGGCCAGCCGGCGGCCGCGGCCGCGCCGCGCGCCTCGGGCGGCAGCACCCGCGCGGGCCGCGCGCGCCAGAAGCCGCCGCGCGCGACCAGCAGCACGAGCCAGATCACCAGCGACAGCGCGGACACCAGAAAGGCAATTGCAAGCATCATCGGCGGGCCTCCTGCGGCAGGCCCGGGCGGCGGGCCGCCATGCCGGCCCGACCGGGCGCAGCCGGGGCGGGATTTGAACGACCCATGACCGCACCGGCGGCAGGGCAATATGCAAGAGAATCGACGGTCATCGAATGGCCTTGAAATGAGCGCGACGGCGGGCTGCCCGACAGGCCGCCCGCGAAACCGCGCAGTTTACCGGGTTCCGCGCGCGCGAGTGCCGACGCGGCTTCGCGGCCGATGCAACACGGCCGACACGGCACCAGAGCAAGGACGGCGCGATAGGGTTAAAATGCGCGATTAATTCGGGGTTCCGGGGCCTGGCCTGGCCGGTTCGTTTCCTGCCTTCATAACATCAAGCCGGGGCGAGCGAGCTGTGCCAGCTCCTCGAACCCCGGCGTCTGTCGTCGGAGTTCGCTCACTTATGCGAGTCATCCTTGCCCAGCCCCGCGGCTTTTGCGCGGGGGTTGTCCGTGCGATCGAGATCGTCGATCGCGCGCTGCAACAGCACGGCGCGCCGGTCTATGTGCGTCACGAGATCGTGCATAACCGGCATGTCGTCGAAAATCTGCGTAATAAAGGGGCACGGTTCGTTGAGGAACTCGACGAGGTGCCGCACGGCGCTGTGGCGATCTTCAGCGCGCACGGTGTCGCCCAGACCGTCGAACGCGACGCGGAAACGCGCGGCCTCGACGTGCTCGACGCCACCTGCCCGCTCGTCACGAAGGTGCACGTGCAGGGCCGCCAGTACGTCGCGGCGGGCCGTCGTCTGATCCTGATCGGCCATGCGGGCCATCCGGAAGTCGAAGGCACGATCGGCCAGATCCCGGCCGAAGTGGTGCTCGTGCAGAGCGAGGCCGAAGTCGATACGCTGACGCTGCCGGTCGATACGCCGGTCGCGTACGTGACGCAGACCACTCTCTCGGTCGACGACACGCGCGGCATCATCGAAGCGCTGCAGCGCCGGTTCACCGACATCGTCGGCCCGGACACGCGCGACATCTGCTACGCGACGCAGAATCGCCAGGCCGCCGTTCGCGAGTTGAGCACCCAGGTCGACGTGCTGCTGGTGGTCGGGGCGACGAACAGTTCGAACTCGAACCGGCTGCGCGAGATCGGCACCGAAAGCGGCGTGCCGAGCTACCTGGTCGCCGACGGCTCGGAAGTGAAGGCCGAATGGTTCGCGGGCGTGCAGACGGTCGGCCTGACGGCCGGCGCCTCGGCGCCCGAAGAGATGGTCGAGGATGTGATCGGCGCGCTGCGCGCGCTGGGGCCCGTCGATGTCACGACGATGGCGGGCCGTGAAGAAAAAGTCGAGTTCAAGTTGCCGGCGAAGCTCATGCAAGCTGTCGCCCGCGAAGTTTAAGGAGGACAACTCTTGTCTATTCCGCTGCTCCAGCAAGTCCGCGTCGGCGCATACATCATGCGCCAACACCTGTCCGGCAACAAACGCTACCCGCTCGCGCTGATGCTCGAGCCGCTGTTCCGCTGCAACCTCGCCTGTAACGGCTGCGGCAAGATCGACTATCCGGACCCGATCCTGAACCAGCGTCTGTCGGTCGAGGAATGCCTGCACGCCGTCGACGAATGCGGCGCGCCGATCGTGTCGATCGCCGGCGGCGAGCCGCTGCTCCACAAGGAGATGCCGGAAATCGTCAAGGGCATCATGAAGCGCAAGAAATTCGTGTACCTGTGCACGAACGCGCTCCTGATGGAAAAGAAGATGGACGACTACCAGCCGAATCCGTACTTCGTCTGGTCGGTCCACCTCGACGGCGACAAGGAGATGCACGACCATTCCGTGTCGCAGGACGGCGTGTACGAGAAGGCGGTCGCGGCGATCAAGGAAGCGAAGCGCCGCGGCTTCCGCGTGAACATCAACTGCACGCTGTTCAACGACGCGATCCCCGAGCGCGTCGCGAAGTTCTTCGATACGCTGGGGCCGATCGGCGTCGACGGCATCACCGTGTCGCCGGGCTACGCATACGAGCGAGCGCCGGATCAGCAGCACTTCCTGAACCGCGACAAGACGAAGAACCTGTTCCGCGAAATCCTGAAGCGCGGCGAAGGCGGCAAGCGCTGGTCGTTCAGCCAGTCGTCGCTGTTCCTCGACTTCCTGGCCGGCAACCAGACGTACAAGTGCACGCCGTGGGGCAACCCCGCGCGTACCGTGTTCGGCTGGCAGAAGCCGTGCTATCTGGTCGGCGAAGGTTACGTGAAGACCTTCAAGGAACTGATGGAAGACACCAACTGGGACAACTACGGCGTCGGCAACTACGAGAAGTGCGCGGACTGCATGGTCCACTGCGGCTTCGAAGCGACCGCCGTGATGGACACGATCGCGCATCCGCTGAAGGCGCTGCGCGTCAGCCAGAAGGGGATCAAGACGGACGGCCCGTTCGCGCCGGACATCTCGATCGCGAAGCAGCGCCCGGCCGAGTACGTGTTCTCGCGCCACGTCGAGATCAAGCTCGAGGAAATCCAGCGCGCCGGCAAGGGCAAGCTGCAGAAGCCGGCGAAGCCGGCAACGGCGGCCTGACGAGCGGCTCGCAACGACGCGGGCCCGGCCCGCATCGCCCGCACGACGAGGGCGCTCCGGATTGCTCCGGGGCGCCCTCGTTTTTTTTGCATGCTCGCTGCGGCGACACGCCGCTGCGGCACATCACGCTGGCGGCAGCGCCGGCCCGTGCGCCGCGGCGCACGGCGGGCCACTGAATGGCGGTGGGTGCTGAGCGCTCGCCGCACACCGCGCACCGCGCGCGTCAGAACGTGTTCTCGCCCTTCAGGTAGTACGCGGTCTTCACGAAGAACGCCTGCACCGGATGGCCGCTGCGCGCGGCGCTGGCGGCGCGCGCTTCCATCGCCATCTTCTCTTCGCGCGAGCGGTCGGGCACCGGGTTCTTCACGCGTTCGAGCGCGCGCTGCATCGCCTGCGGATAGTTCTGGTTGCCGGCCATCGTTGCCGAAAAGCCAGCGCGCGCCATCTGCTGCAATTGCACGTCGGTCTCGGCACGCGCCGCAGACCACGTCAGCGGCACGACGTTCGGCTGCCACGCGGTGTTGACGGATTGAGCAAAGCTCGCGGCCGGCACCGCGGCAAGCGTGACGGACAGAGCAGCAAGGGAAACGAGGGATCGCATATTGGCCTCCAGATGGTTGCGTACGCATCGATCATCGGTGTCGATGCGGCCCGATAATCGTATTGCGCACGGCCGTGCGCTTGAATAGCCGATTTCGCAATGGACATTTTCGGCGGCGAAATCGAAGCGCGCGCCACGCCGCTTACCGCTGCCGCCCGGCCCTCATTTCCTTAATGCGTTCAATGACATGATCGCGTCTTCGCGGAACTGCGAACCGGCGCGCAGAGCGCTCTTGCAGTTTCCGAAACGATCTATTGCGGTGGAGATTGCCTCCGCCGGTGGGCCGGTGCGGTATGCGACGGCGCGATGCCGGATGCACCGGCACGCCCGCGCAACGCCTCAGCGAGCGAACGCGCCGCGTCTGATGCGCGACAATCTTCCGGGCCGAATCGGCGCGCGGCGACGATACCCGCGCGGCGAGGTCGCGCGATAATTGCGCACCGGTCGCATCCCGCAACCTCTGCGCGCATTCATTTCCCGAGCACTACCATGGCCATCATCGACCCCGCCGCCATCGTCAGCTGGCATGCCCACGTCTACTTCGACGCCGCGAGCCGCGACGCCGCGTGGGCGCTGCGCGCCGTCATCGACGAGCGGTTCGGCGCGAGCGTCGAGCTCGGCCGCTTTCATGAACGTCTCGTCGGCCCGCATCCCGCGTGGTCGTACCAGATCGCGTTCGGTGCCGCGCGCTTCGACGAGATCGTGCCGTGGCTCGTGCTCAATCACGGCAAGCTCGACATCCTGCTGCACCCGAACACCGACGACGAACTGCGCGACCATCGCGACAGCGCGGTGTGGATCGGCAACTCGCATTCGCTGAACCTCGAAGCGCTGGCCGGCTGAGCGCGGCGCATCGACGTTTCGGCTCGCGGTGAAACATCCGGCGGCGGCGGATCGGTACAGTCGCGTCGTTATCCACACCTGAAGCAGCCCGCGATGACCGATACCGATACCCACGCGCAGCGCATCCATCACGACTGGCACGCCGCCGTCGTCGCGCGCGACCTCGACGCGCTGATGGCGCTGTATGCGCCCGACGCGATACTCGAAACGCCGCTGATCGTCGTCACGCTGCCCGAGCACGGGTCAGGCGTGCTCCACGGCAAGACGGCGATCGCCGCATTCTTCGCGGCCGGCCTGCGCGATCCGCGAAGCCGGCTTGGACGCTGGTACCGCACGGGCCAGTTCTTTTCGAACGGACGCCAACTGATCTGGGAATATCCGCGCGCCACGCCGGACGGCGATCAGGTCGATCTCGTCGAAGTGATGGACCTGCGCGACGAGCTGATCGCGCATCATCGCGTCTACTGGGGCTGGGCCGGGTTCAACGCGCTGCGCAGCGCGGCGCCGGCGGACGGGCGCGCGTGACGCACGCCGTCCCGGTTGCGCTCACGCGACATACATCGCGACGCTGACGAACTGGCACAGGCTACCGGCCAGCACGAACAGATGCCAGATGCCGTGCCCGTGACGAATGCGC
The DNA here is from genome assembly GCF_000745665.1 of Burkholderia sp. WP42. Lineage (NCBI taxonomy): Bacteria > Pseudomonadati > Pseudomonadota > Betaproteobacteria > Burkholderiales > Burkholderiaceae > Burkholderia > Burkholderia sp. WP42. Next base: position 196,788 of record NZ_JQJT01000016.1, read on the forward strand.
TCGTCGTTGATGAAGAAGTAGATGCCCACGCTGTAGATGATGCCGCCGGCCACGAGCCACACGGTGCCCACGGGCGGCAGCGCATGAACGAGCGGACGGATCGCGACGAGCGCGAGCCAGCCCATCAGCACGTACAGCACCATCGACACGATGCGCGTGCGCCGCCCCAGCGTCAGTTCCTGCGCGATGCCGAAGGCGGCGAGCCCCCAGCTCACGCCGAACAGCGACCAGCCCCACGGGCCGCGCAGCGTGACGAGCGTGAACGGCGTGTAGCTGCCCGCGATCAGCAGGTAGATGGCCGCGTGATCGCACTTCTGCAGGATCGCCTTGAGCCGCGGCTTGCGTACACTGTGGTACAGCGTCGAAATCGCATAGAGCAGGATCAGCATCGCGCCGTACACGCTGAAGCTCACGATCTTGTACGGGTCGTGGTCGAGGGCGCCCATCGTCACCAGTGCGACGAGCCCTGCGATCGACAGCACCGCGCCGACGAGATGGGAAATACTGTTGAAACGCTCACCGGCATGCACGACGGATTCTCCTGCGCGGATTCATCGGAAAAGGCGGAGCCCTATGATACCGGCCGGCCGCGCGCGCGGCGCCGAACGCGGTCAAACGACGCGGTACGCGCGCGCCGTCCGCACAAAGAAAAAGCGCCGCGAATCGCTTCGCGGCGCTTTCGGATCCGTCGACGGACCGCTACCGGCCGGCTGCGCCGGCCCGGTTCAGCAACACTTCCCTGCCCCGGACCCGTATCGCGCGTTCTGACGCTCGCGGAAGAATTCCTCGTAGGTCATCGGCTCGCGGTCCGGATGGGTGTCGCGCATGTGCGCAACGTAGGTGTCGTAGTCGGGCAGCCCGACCATCAGCCGCAACGCCTGCCCGAGGTAACGGCCCGCGCTGCGCAGGTCGCTGCCGAGATCGGTGAACATCGCGGCCTCCCGTCAGCGTCCGCTGCCGAGCGCCTGCGCGGCCGGCATCGGCTCGTACGGCGTCTCGCGCACGCTCGGCTTCGCCTCGCGGCGCGCGCGCAGCACGGCGAGTAGCCCGTACACCGCGATCGCCACGACGACGAAGATGAACAGCCCGGCCAGCGCAGCATCGACGTAGTCGTTGAAGATGATCCGCTTCATCTGCGCGAGCGACTTCGCCGGCGCGAGCACCTTGCCCTGGTCCACCGACGCCTGCAGCTTGGCCGCATGCGCGAGGAAGCTGACCTTCGGGTTCGCGTCGAAGATCTTCTGCCAGCCGGCCGTGAGCGTGCAGATCAGCAGCCATGCGGTCGGCACGATCGTCACCCATGCGTAGCGCTCGCGCTTCATCTTGAACAGCACGACGGTGCCGAGCACCAGCGCGATCGCGGCGAGCATCTGGTTCGAGATGCCGAACAGCGGCCACAGCGTGTTGATGCCGCCGAGCGGATCGACCACGCCCTGATACAGGAAGTAGCCCCACGCGGCCACGCACAGCGCGGTGGCGACCAGGTTCGCCGGCAGCGATTCCGTGCGCTTGAGCGCCGGGTGGAACGTGCCGAGCAGGTCCTGCAGCATGAAGCGGCCGGCGCGCGTGCCTGCATCGACGGCCGTCAGGATGAACAGCGCCTCGAACAGGATCGCGAAGTGATACCAGAACGCCATCATCGCTTCGCCGCCGATCACCTGATGCAGGATGTGCGCCATGCCGACGGCCAGCGTCGGTGCGCCGCCCGCGCGGGCGATGATCGTCGTTTCGCCGACGGCCTTCGCCGTCTGCGTGAGCATGTCGGGCGTCAGCACGAAGCCCCATTGCGTGACGGTGTTGGCAACCGCTTCCGGCGTCGAGCCGAGCACGGCCGCCGGCGCGTTCATCGCGAAGTAGACGCCCGGCTCGATCACGCATGCGGCGACCAGCGCCATGATCGCGACGAACGATTCCATCAGCATCGCGCCATAGCCGATGAAGCGCGCGTTGGTTTCGTTGTCGATCAGCTTCGGCGTCGTGCCCGACGAGATCAGCGCGTGGAAGCCCGACACCGCGCCGCACGCGATCGTGATGAACAGGAACGGGAACAGATTGCCCGACCAGACGGGGCCGGTGCCGTCGACGAACTTCGTCAGCGCCGGCATCTTCAGTTCCGGCGCGACGACTAGGATGCCGATCGCGAGGCCGAGGATCGTGCCGATCTTCAGGAACGTCGACAGGTAGTCACGCGGCGCGAGCAGCAGCCACACCGGCAGCACCGACGCGATGAAGCCGTAGCCGATCAGGATCCAGGTGAGCTGCGTGCCGCTGAACGTGAACCATGCGGCGAGCGTCGGCGAATCGTGCACGGCCTGACCGAACGCGATCGACGCCATCAGCAGCACGAAGCCGATGATCGACACTTCGCCGATGCGGCCCGGGCGGATGTAGCGCGTGTAGATGCCCATGAACAGCGCGATCGGAATCGTCGCGGCGACGGTGAACGTGCCCCACGGCGAATTCGTCAGCGCCTTCACGACGATCAGCGCGAGCACCGCGAGGATGATCACCATGATCAGGAACGCGCCGAACAGCGCGATCACGCCGGGCACCGTGCCGAGCTCCATCTTGACGAGGTCGCCGAGCGAACGGCCGTCGCGACGCGTCGAGATGAACAGCACGATGAAGTCCTGCACGGCGCCTGCGAACACGACGCCGCCCAGGATCCACAGCATCCCCGGCGTGTAGCCCATCTGCGCGGCGAGCACCGGCCCGACGAGCGGCCCGGCGCCGGCGATCGCGGCGAAGTGATGGCCGAACAGCACGTATTTGTTGGTCGGTACGTAGTCGAGGCCGTCGTTGTATTTGACGGCCGGCGTCATCCGCAGCCCGTCGAGCTGCATCACCTTGCTGGCGATGAAACGGCTGTAGAAGCGATATGCGATCAGATAGACACAGACTGCTGCGATCACGATCCACAGCGCGCTGACGCGTTCGCCGTGCGCAAGTGCGATCGTGCCGAACGCGAAGGCGCCGAGCAGCGCGACCGCGGTCCATAGCAAGGTACTGGAAGCCCGATTCATGGCGGTTCCTCGTCTCCTATGTGGTTTTAAGTGGATTCGGCGAGAGGTGTGACCGAACCCGCGTGACGTCGATGCGTCGCCGCGCACTGTTGTGCGGCGGTGGTCGGTAGTATTCCGTGCAAGGGGGAGGCGTACAAGCGCACAACTACGTATGCAGCGCTACGTAGAATTACGTAGACGCCAGCGGATGCGCGCTGGGCCGACGCGCGCGGCGACATCGCGCGCGCTCGGCCCGGCCCGGCCCGGCACGTTGCGTACCGGGCGCGGAGGGTTAGTGCTTCTCGTCGACCTTGCGCGGCTTCGGCGGCGACGGCACCTTCGTGTACTGGAATGCCGGCGTGGCCTTCAGCGCGGCCTTCGTCGCGCCCGGCAGATAGATGTTGCCGTTGCGCACGTCGAGCGATGCGATCGGCACCGCGACGTCATGCGCGGCAACGCCGAGGAAGCCGCCGGCCGACACGATTGCCGCCGACACCGAGCCGTCCGGTGCGACGATCAGGTCGCGCACCGTGCCGACCTTCTGGTTCGCGTCGTTGTACACGGTCTTGCCGAGCACGCTTTTCTTCACGCTCCAGCCTTCGAGCAGCGCCTGCGATTGCTCGACGGTGACGCTGAGCGGCTGCGAGCCGGCGATCTGCGCGTGCGCGCTGACGCTGGACGCGAGGACGGTTGCTGCGATGAGGGTTTTATAGAACTTCATGCGTATTGCACTCCGGTTCGGTTGTTGTTGATTCCGGGAGCAAAGCGACGCGGGATAACGGCCGATCGGTGAGTACCGCGCGCTTCGTCGGACGCGTGACGGCCACACTCGCCGCCGCCGCGGGTGTGCATGACGAGCCGGCATGACCGGCCCGCAGCGTGCAACACGCGTTCATGGTAGCGGCATTCGCCCGATCGTGCGTTGAGCGTGCGACGCCGATGCGCATCGCGCTCGATGAAGATCAAAAGATCGTGCGCGGCGGCGTGGCGGAATCGCTGCTGCAGCGTCGAATTTGCGCGACGCGGCCTTCGTCGATGCGCTTGCCGCGATGCGAACGGCTCGGCGTCGCTGCGGACGCCGGGCTTGCGAAACGCCGATTCCTCGTGCGCGCCGGACGTCCTCGGGCTGCGGCCGAACTTCGCTGCAAGGTCCGATACGGACAGGTCACGCGTTGCGCGACGCGCCCCGGCGCTGCCGCACGGCTTGCGCGAGCACGTCGAGCACCGGCTCCGTCTGCGACCAGCTCAGACATGCATCGGTGATCGACACGCCGTACTTCAGCGGCACGCCCGGCTTCAGATCCTGACGGCCGGCCTCGAGATGGCTCTCCACCATCACGCCGATGATGCGCTGCTCGCCCTGCGACAGCTGGCGCGCGAGATCCTGCGCGACGTCGATCTGCCGCTCGTGCGACTTGTTCGAATTCGCATGCGAGCAATCGACCATCACCTGCTCGCGCAACCCGCTCTTGCGCAGCACCGCGCAGCTCGCTTCGACGTGCTCGGCGTCGTAGTTCGGACCGTTCTTGCCGCCGCGCAGGATCACGTGCGCGTCGTCGTTGCCGCGCGTCTCGAAGATCGCGGCCATGCCCATCTTCGTCATTCCCATGAACGCATGGCTCGCGCGCGCGGCGACGATCGCGTCGGCCGCGACCTGCACGCCGCCGTCGGTGCCGTTCTTGAAGCCGATCGGGCAGCTCAGGCCCGATGCGAGCTGACGATGGCTCTGGCTCTCGGTGGTGCGCGCGCCGATGGCGCCCCACGCGATCAGATCCGCGATGTACTGCGGGCTCAGCAGGTCGAGGAATTCGGTCGACGCCGGCAGGCCGAGCGCGTTGATGTCGAGCAGCAGCTGTCGTGCCGCGCGCAGCCCTTCGTTGATGCGGAAGCTGCCGTCCAGACGCGGATCGTTGATGTAGCCCTTCCAGCCGACCGTCGTGCGCGGCTTCTCGAAGTACACGCGCATCGTGATCAGCAGATCGTCCTGCAGCGCGTCGGCGGCGGCCTTCAGGCGGCGCGCGTACTCGAGCGCCTGGTCGTGGTCGTGGATCGAGCACGGGCCGACGACGACCAGCAGCCGGTCGTCGCGGCCGTGCAGGATGTCGCCGATCGCGCGCCGCGTGTCCTCGACGAGCGTCTGCGTGCCGGCCGGCACCGGCAGCTCGTCCTGCAGCAGCGCGGGCGAGATCAGCGGGCGCACGGCGCCGATGCGGACGTCGTCGATGCGGGTCGTGTCTTGCGTCGCGTCGGCGCTGCCTACCTCGCGATCGTGGGAGGGATTGTCGAGGTTATGCATGGAAATTCTCCGCGGTACATCCGAAATGATGGGCAAGCGCGATTATGGCATTCGCGCAAGGCCGTCTATGCGTTGCCGTGTCGTCTCGGCGACGCGTGCGCCATGCGCGATGCGCGACGCCGGCGGTTGAAGCGGCTGCGCGCCGGGCGCGCATCCGCGCGCATCGGCATGCTGCGCGCGCGGCCGACGCGTGATGCTCAGCCGGCGTCGCCGGGCGCGTCGACGTCGATGCCGAGCTCGGTCGCCATGCGCTGAACCAGCGCATTCAAGCGCGCCACTTCATCGGCGAGCCGCTTCTGCTCGGCCTTCAGCGCCTCGAACTCGGACGGCGGAACGGCATCCGCGCCGCCGCCCGCGTCCGAACCGGCGAAGTCGGCGAGGTTCACGTCGCCGCACATCAGGTGCATCCAGCGGTTCTCGCGCGCACCGGGCGCGCGCGGCAGCCGCACGACGAGCGGCTGTGCGCGCGCCGCGAGCTCGTCGAGGAATGCCTCGACCGACGAGATGTCGGCGAAGCCGTGCAGGCGCGCGCTGTTCAGGCGCAGCTCGGCGGCCGTCTGCGGACCGCGCAGCAGCAGGATCGTCAGCAGCGCGATCGCCTGGCTCGGAATCCCGAGCACGCGGTTCATGTTGTGCTCGAAACGCGGCACGCGGCTGCTGCTGCCCTCCATCACGAGGCTCAGGTGCTTGAGCCCGTCGAGCGCGGCCGTGACCTCGTCCTCGCCGACGCTCATCACCGGCGAGCGCGCGGTTTTCTGGTTGCAGCCGGCGGTCAGCGCGTTCAGCGACAGCGGATAGGTGTCCGGCACCGTGTGCTGCTTCTCCACGAGCACCCCGAGAATGCGGGCCTCGAGAGGCGTGAGTTCGCGCAGGGCGCGGGGCGTGGGCAGGTCCGGCGTGGTGTTCATGATGGCGTCGCAACGTGCAGCGGGTGAAGGGAATCGGTGGCTCGCCGGTCCGGCGGCGCGGACGGGCGAGCCATATGATAGCTCGCGCGGTGACGCGCGGCGCGCGTGCGGGGCACGGCGCGCCGACTTGCCGCAGCGGGGGCGGTATGGCGGGTGGGGGATGGTGGGATGTTCGTTGCTGTGGATTCTGGCTGCGGGCGGCGCCGTGGCCTTGTGCCCTTGTGCCCTTGTGCCCTTGTGCCCTTGTGCCCTGGCGTCGCTGCGTCTCTGCACTCCGGCGTATTCGCCCTTGCGCCCTTGCGCCCTTGCGCCCTTGCGCCTTTGCGCCTTTGCGCCTTTGCGCCTTTGCGCCTTGCGCCTTGCGCCTTGCGCCTTGCGCCTTGCGCCTTTGCGCGTTGGCGTTGGCGTTGGCGTTGGCGTTGGCGTTGGCGTTGGCGTTGGCGTTGGCGTCGGCGTCGGCGTTGGCGTTGGCGCATTGGCGCATTGGCGCGTTCGTGCGTTCGTGCGTCGGTGCGTTTGCCCGTTTGCCCGTTTGCCCGTTTGCGCGTCGCGCACGCCGGCGCTACGATACGCGTCACGCGTCGCGACGCTGCGCGATCCGCTCGCGCATTCGCGCCGGCGCATCGGCGCATCGCCTGCCGTGCCGCCGCGCCTCCGCTCCGCACGTTCGCTCCCTCATCCGCACACTCGCTCACCCCCATGAATGCAACCGCTTGCGCACCCAGCGTGCGCGCCATCGTCACCGGACATACGCGCGGCCTCGGCGCATCGCTCGCCGAACAATTGCTGCAGCAGGACATCGCCGTGCTCGGCGTATCGCGCAGCCGGCATCCGTCGCTCGCCGCAACAGCCGGCGATCGCCTTGTCGAGACCGAGCTCGACCTGTCCGACACCGCGGCCGTGGCGGCCTGGCTCGCCGGCGGCGCGCTGCGCAGCTTCGTCGACGGCGCATCGCTCGTCCTGCTGTTCAATAACGCAGGCGTCGTCGATCCGATCGGCCCGCTGGCCGCGCAAGACCCGGCGCTGGTCGCGCGCGCGGTCGCGCTGAACGTCGCCGCCCCGCTGATGCTGTCGGCCGCGCTCGTGCAAGCCGCAGCGGCGCCGACCGAATGCCGCGTGCTGCACGTGTCGAGCGGCGCCGCCCGCAACGCATACGCGGGCTGGAGCGTCTACTGCGCGACGAAGGCCGCGCTCGATCACCACGCGCGCGCCGTCGCGCTCGACGCGAACCGCGCGCTGCGGATCTGCAGCGTCGCGCCGGGTGTCGTCGACACCGGCATGCAGGCAACGATCCGCTCGACCAGCGAAGCCAACTTCCCGATGCGAGAAAAATTCGACGCGCTGAAAGCGAGCGGCGCGCTGTCGACGCCCGACGAGGCCGCGCGGCATCTGATCCGCTACGCGCTCAGCGACGCGTTCGGCGCCGAGCCGACGGCCGACGTCCGCAACCTGCCGGCCGGCTGAGCCGCACACCGTCACGCGTGCCGGCGAGCGCACGGCAATGGGAGCGGCCGCCGGCCACGACGCGCATCGCCCCAAAAGCATCGCCGCCGGCCTCGCGCCGAAGAAGACGCTGCCGTTCGTCGTACCGCCGCTGCACGAATTCGTGGCGTCGACGTTTCGCGAGCACGAACGCAGGGAATTCCCGTTCGTCCACAAGGGGCGCGTCGAGATCGAATTTCCCAACGAGACGGTGCAACTCGCGACCGGCGATTCAGTCTATTTCAACGCACTGATCCCGCACCGCACGCGCAGCGTCGGCACCCCGCAGGCGGAGATCCTGGTCATCGTCAGTCACGACGGCTAGCGTCGTCACTTCTACGCGCGAGGATCCACCGATGGTCACGAAGGCCACCGCACCGTTCCAGCAGATCAAGACACTCGTTCGCCGGAACGTCGCGTCGGGCGAATGGCGCACGGGCGAGCGCATTCCATCCGAGCTCGATCTCGCCGCGCGCTTCGGCGTCGCGCGCATGACGGTCAATCGCGCGCTGCGCGAGCTGACCGAGGAAGGCGTGCTCGAGCGGATCTCCGGCGTCGGCACCTTCGTCGCCGAAGCGAAGCCGCAGTCGAACCTGCTGATGATCGCGCACATCCGCGACGAGATTCGCGCGCGCGGCCACGAATACCGCTGTCGCGTACTGAGCCGCGCGCGCGAGCCCGCGTCGTTCGACGTGGCCGCCGCGTTCGGGCTCGACGTCAACACGCCGGTCTTTCACGTGGTGTGCGTGCACGAGGAGAACGGCCGCCCGATCCAGCTCGAGGACCGCTACGTCAATCCGGCCGCCGCGCCCGGTTTCATCGATCAGGATTTCGAAGTCGAGCCGCCGTCCGAATACCTGTTCAACAACGTGTCGCACCACGAACTCGAAATCGAGCACGTCGTCGACGCGTCGCTGCCGACCGGCGAGCAGGCACGGCTGCTCGACATGCCCGCCGACGAGCCGTGCCTGACGCTCACGCGTCGCACCTGGACGAACGGCTTACCCGTCACGTTCGTGCACTTCGTGCATCCGGGCAATCGTTACCGGCTCGGCTCGCGCTTCAAGCCGGGCGCCGGCCGACACCAGACCTGAAGCGGTCACCGCGCCGAGCAACTTATGCCTGGCCGCTAACGCGCGGTTTCCGGGGCGTTCAGTGTCGACCGATCCGTCGTATCCCGCTACATCGACGCACCGCGCGCTTCCGCCAGGGGCGGCCGCAGAGCGCGCTCATCCAGCGCACGCGCCAGCGCTGCGTTGAAGTGCGTAATGGCGTGCAGCCTCCACATCAATCGCGGTTGCCGACACGCACCGGCCATGTTAAAAATCGCCCACCGATAGTTGAAAATGAAATGCGGCGATCCAAACAAGTGCGGAAATGAATAGACCCCTGTTCGACCTCGACCTGCTGCGCGCGCTCGTGATGGTCGCGGATTGCGGCAGTTTCACGACGGCCTCCGCACGGCTGCATTCGACGCAGTCGACCGTCAGCCAGAAGGTGCGGCGGCTCGAGGAGATCGCCGGACACCGGCTGCTCGACCGCGGCACGCGCGACGTCCGGCCGACCGACGCGGGCGTGACCGTGCTGAGCTACGCGCGCCGCATGCTCGCGTTGAACGACGAGATGCTCGAAGCGCTGACGGGCGCCACCGTCGCGCTGACGATCCGGCTCGGCGTGCCCGACGATTTCGCGGCGGGCCGCACGACGCACGCGCTCGCGGCGTTCAAGCGCGATCATCCGCAGGTGAAGCTGGAAGTCACGTGCGGACTGAGCCGCGACGTCAGCGCCGCGTACGATCGCGGCGAACTCGACCTGGTGCTGATCAAGCAGCGGCGCGGTAGCCGCGAGGCGGTCGTACGCTGGCCCGAGAAGCTGCGCTGGATCGACAGCGCGCGGCATCCGTCGATCGATCTCGATCCGTTGCCGATCGTCGCGTTTCCGCCGCGCGGGCTTTATCGCGACGACATGATCGAGGCGATCGAGGCGCGCGGCCGGCGCTGGCGCATCGCGTTCACGACGTCGAGCCTGAGCGGCATCCAGGCGGCCGTCGCGGACGGCCTCGGCATCAGCGTGCTGCCCGCGCGCGCGGTCACTGACGAGCACGTCGTGTTGACCGCGACGCAGGGCTTCGCGCCGATCGAGAACATGGACATCGCGATCCTGCACCGGCCGACCGCCGATCCGGTGGTCAATGAACTGACGAAAGCGCTGGCGACGATGCTCGAGCACGAGCAGCACTAAGCGCGTGCGGCGGCGTTGCGCTCAGAGCAGCACGCCGTCGCGCGCGACGATCTTCCCCGACGACACGACGAGCCGCCGCAGCGGCCGCGCGACTACGGCTTCCGCGAACGTCGCCACATCGACGAGCACGACGTCGGCGCGCTTGCCAGCCTCCAGGCCGTAGTCGACGAAGCCGCAGCCGCGCGCGCCGCCGTGGGTCACGCAGTCGAGGCGACTTCGAGCGCGTCGTCGCGCCGGAAATCGTTGCGCATCGCGATCAGCATCGCGCGCTCCAGCATGTCGGGCGAACCGAACGGCGTCCACGTATCGCGCACGCCGTCGTTGCCGCCGATGACCGTCACGCCCGCCGCGCGGCACGCGGCGACCGACGGCACCGGCACCGCGGCCGGCGCGGTCGTGACGATCGCGACGCGCAGCTCGGCCATCCGCGCGAGCAGCGCGTCGCGCTCGCGTTCGGCGAGGTCGCCGAGGCAGAAGCCGTGGCTGATCGTGACCTTGCCGCGCATGCCGAGCGCGGCCGTGCGTTGCAGGATCAGGTCGAGCTTCGGCTCAGCAGCCAGGCCAATGCCCTCGAGGTATGCATGCATGTACGCTTCGAGCGTGTGATGACACGACATCGTGAGCGCCTTGCCGCGTTTTTCGTACAGATGCACCTACAGCCAGCGCTGTTGCACATAGACGTCGTCGACCCGCATCGTGAGCGCTGCGCCGATCTGCGTGAACGAAAACACCATCAACGCGATCCGTGCGCGGTCACGCAGCCCGACCGGCATCCTCACATCGATACTGTCGAGCAGTTACTCCGCTTCAGTCGCGTCGAGCACTGGCATCTTGCCCTGCTTCGTGGTGTAGCTCGGGCCCTTCACCGGCGCGGCGGGACGTACGGCCCATCTTGGCCGGTGACGAGCCCGTCGAACATGTGACAGATCGCTGCCATGCGCTGCTTGACGGTTGTGATCGACGATACTTTTCGCGCGGGCGAAATCGCACGTTGAATGGCGGATGAGCGCCTCCGATGTGACAACGTCGGTCTGACACCGTCGATCAAACATTGCGTCATATACCACCATCGCCAAATATTCTCCGATCATTTTCTGCCCGCCGATATGGATCACATCCCTTGCACGTGGCAGGTAGCCAATTATTCAAAGACAACTTATTGAGACTGCGGACATCTTTTCTGAGAGACAACACCAGCCCATCGGCCGACGACAACAACCACCCCTCCGTACCGGCAATCGTCAATCCAACTGTACCGGTACTGTACATAAACCCGTCGCTACACTGACTCCATCCCAGCCTCGAACACGAATGGAGAACTTCGCGATGGAATTCCTCACCCTCAGCGCATTGCCGGCCGGCATGCTGTTCGCGCTCGTCACGTCGATCACGCCAGGCCCGAACAACACGATGCTGCTCGCGTCCGGCGTCAACTTCGGTTTCCGCCGCACGATGCCGCACCTGTTCGGCATCAGCAGCGGCGTTGCGATCCTGATGCTCTGCGTCGGCTTCGGCCTCGGCGAAGCGTTCCGCCGCGTGCCGTTCCTGTATACGATTCTCGAAGTCGCGAGCGTCGCCTATCTGCTGTATCTCGCATGGCGAATCGGCACGTCCGGGGAGGTAAAGGCGCACGGCGCGAAGCCGCGGCCGATGACGTTCGTCGAAGCCGCCGCGTTCCAGTGGGTGAACCCGAAAGCGTGGATGATGGTGCTGACCGCCGCGACGACGATCCGCCTGTCAGCCGACTACGGCATGAACGCCGCGTGGATGGCCGTCGTGTTCGTCATGATCGGCTTTCCGTGCATCAGCCTGTGGGCCGCCTTCGGCCAGGGCCTGCGCCGCTTCCTGTCGAACCGCCGCGCGCTGCGCATCTTCAACGTCACGATGGCCGGGCTGCTGGTCCTGTCGCTGTATCCGCTCGTCGTCCACTTGCTACCGCAGTAAGCACTCACAAGTGCGCCCGTTGAGCTTGGTGCGGCGCAGGCGTACCCTTCGCGTACGGGCGCGTGCAGCCGCTTAGGCGGCTGCACCGCTGCTCTGCACGGAGGTTGTCGATGAAGCCACTGCTGAAGGCCGGCGAGCATATCGAAGGCATGCACTGGGTCGCCGAATATCGCCCGCTCACGCACGACATCCGCGTGCTGCGCGAAAACGTCGAAGTGGGCACGTACTGCGCGCCGCCGACACTGTTCGGCGACGAAGCCGAAATAGGCGCCGCCAGCCACATCGATCATCGCAGCCAGGAGGCGGCGCTGCGCGCGTATCTGCGAAATTTCGTCAAGGAACACGACGCCGAGGAATAGCGGCGCACCGGCCGCAATAGCGACGGGCCGCCGAACCGGCCCGATCCGTCGTCGGCCGTCGCTCACCGCGCCGGCCCGCGCCGCACCAACGAACCCGGTGCGTCGCCCGCCACGCTCGCGGTCAATGCCCGAGCGACTCGACCTTCCCGGTCGGTTGCGCGGCGCCGTGCGGCCGCGCCATCTGCTTGATGAGCAGCGCGACGCATGCGAGCAGGCCGGCCACCGCGATCGTCGCGAACACCGACGCGAACGAGAAATGCCGGCGCGTCAGTTCCGCGACGAGGAACGACCCGGCGATCCCGCCGAAGCGTCCCACGCCCAGCATCCATGCGACGCCCGTGCCGCGCCCTTCGGTCGGGTAGAACGCGGCGGCAAGCGCCGGCATCGACGACTGCGCGGTGTTCATCAGCACGCCCGCGACGAACACGACCAGCACCAGCAGCCCCACATTGCCGGCGGCCTGTCCGATCGCGTACACGCTGATCGCGGTCAGCGCGTAGCAGACGGCGATCACGCGGTTCGCGTTGAAGCGGTCCATCAGCACGCCGCACAGCACCGCGCCGACGCCGCCGAGCGGGAACAGCGCGGAAATCAGCGTCGCGCTCTTCGGCGCGAGGCCGGCATCCTTCAGCAGAATCGGCATCCAGTTGATCGACGCGTAGAAGATGACGAGCCCCATGAAGTACGCGACCCACAGCATCACCGAGCCGGCGAGGTACGCGCGCGACATCACGACGCCGAGCCCCTTGCCGCCCGTCTGCGGCGCCGTTTCGGTCAGCGCGAACGAGCCGGCATTCAGCGCATCGCGCGAGATGCGCGCGAGCGTCGCGCGAATACGCTCGACGCTGCGGCCGTGCGCGACCATGAAGCGCACCGACTCGGGCATCTTCAGCAGCAACAGCACGCCGAGCAGCAACGGCGTCACGCCGCCGAGCAGCAGCACGCTGCGCCAGCCGAAATGCGGAATCATCCACGCCGCGAGAAAACCGCCGAACGCGGCGCCGAGCGGAAAACCGCAGAACATCAGATTGATCACGGTCGCGCGGCGCTTGTCCGGGCAGAACTCGCCCATCATCGTGACGGCGTTCGGCATCGCGGCGCCAAGGCCGACGCCGGTGATGAACCGCAGCACCGTCAGGTGCCCGATGGTGGTCGAGAAGGCGGAAGCGAAGCACGCGACGCCGAACAGGAACACCGACCCGAGCAGCAGCGAACGCCGCCCGAGGCGGTCGGACAGCGGACCGGACACGAGCGCGCCGCACGCGAGGCCGAACAGCGCGGCGCTCAGCACCGGCGCGAGATCGGGCTTGCTGAGGTTCCATTCGCCGAGCAGCGACGGCGCAATGAAGCCGATCGCGGCCGTATCGAAGCCGTCGAGCAGCACGATCACGAAACACATGAGGAACACGAGCCACTGAAAACCGCCGAACGGCTGCTCGTTGATGAAGGTCTGAACATCGACCACGGGGGTGCGATTCATCGCTAGTCTCCTTGTCGGCCGACGCTGCGCTTCGGCGCTCGCTTCGGTCCGCTCCTGCATTGATATGGATGCAACCCGCGCGGCCTTCCGACCGCGCCTTTCCTTCGCTCGCGCACCGGTACGCTGCCGGCGCGTTCATTGCTCGTCGTGCTTATCGTACTTATTGTGCTCGTCACGCTGCGCCGGCCTCGGCGCGGCGCGCGAGCGAAGCGGTGCCGGCGCGCGCGCCGGCCTCGCCTATGCGGCGGCGTCCTGCTCCTTGAAGATCTTGTCGGCGAGATGAAACGCCGAGTTCGCGGCCGGCACGCCGCAGTAGATCGCGGTCTGCAGCAGCACTTCCTTGATTTCGTCGCGCGTCACGCCGTTGTTGCGCGCCGCGCGCAGGTGCAGCGCAAGCTCCTCGCCGCGGTTCAGCGCGACCATCATCGCGATGGTCAGCAGGCTGCGCGTATGGCGCGGCAGGCCGTCGCGCGTCCAGATCTCGCCCCACGCGTAGCGCGTGATCAGGTTCTGGAATTCCTCGGTCACTTCGGTGCGGTTTTCGAGCGAGCGATCGACGTGCGCGTCGCCGAGCACCGCGCGACGCACCTTCATCCCCGCTTCGTAGCGTTGCTGGTCGTCCATCGTCGGCGCCTCACGCGGTCAGGAAGTCGAGCAGCGCGCGGTTGAAACCGTCGGCGCACTCGATGTTGGAAATGTGCGCGCCGTCGAATTCGACGTGACGCGCTCCGGGAATCGCGGCGGCCAGCGCACGGCCCTGGTCGGGCGGCGTCGACATGTCCTTCGCGCCGGTCACGACGAGCACCGGCAGCGCAATGCCCTTCACTTCGTCGCGCAGGTCGGCTGCATTCAGCGCGTCGCAGTTCGCCGCATAGCCGTCCTTGTCGGTATGCACGAAGGTGTCGCGGATCGCGTCGAACAGGCGCGGCTCGCGTTCGACGAACGCGTCGGTGAACCAGCGCGGCAGCACCGCATCGGCGAGCGCGGCCATCCCTTCGGCGCGCGCCTTCTGCGCACGCGGCGCCCACACTTCCGGCGAACCGATCTTTGCGGACGTGTTGGCGAGCACGGCGCGCACGATACGCGCCGGAAAGCGCGCGGCGAGCGCGGCGCCGGTCAAGCCGCCCATCGAGATCCCGCAGAAACACGCGCGCTCGATGCCGACATGGTCGAGCAGACCGATCACGTCGCCTGCGAGCTGATCGATCGTGTACGAACCGGCCGGCGCTTCGGAATGGCCGTGGCCGCGGGTGTCGTAGCGCAGCACGTTGAAGTGCTGCGTGAGCGGGCGAATCTGCGGCGCCCACATCTGCAGATCCGCGCCGAGCGAGTTCGAGAAGACGAGCCACGGCGCGTCGGCGCGCGCGGCACGGTCGATCCGGTAATGCAGTTTCACGCCGTTGACAGTGGCGAAAGGCATCTCTTGGTTCTCCTGGTTATTGCGCGCCCGCGTGCAGCGCGAGCACGGCGTCGACGTAGGCGTGCGCCTCGCCGACGTAATGAGCGGGATCGAGCAGCTGCGCGAGCGCGTCGCGCGACAGGTGGGCGGATACGGCCGGATCCGCCGCGAGCACGTCGAACAGCGTCGCGCCGGTGTGCACGGCCTGCTTCGACGCGTGCTCGACGACATGGTGCGCATCGAGCCGGCCGATCCGGTCGCCGAGCGCGAGCATCACGGCTTCGCCGAGGATCAGCCCGTGGGTGACGTCGAGGTTCGCGGCGAGGCGCTCGGTGTTGACGTCGAGGCCCGCGGCGATCTGCGCGATCTGCGCGAGCGCGCCGCCGGTCAGGCGCGCGAGGTCGGGCAGCGCGTCCCATTCGGCCTGCCAGCCGCCGAGCGCGCGCTCATGCTCCTGCACCATCGCCGCGAACACGGTCGCCACGAGGTTCGGCGCGCGCGTCGCGGCGGTGAGCACCGCCGCGCAGCCGACCGGGTTGCGCTTGTGCGGCATCGTCGACGAGCCGCCTTTGCCGGCCGCAGCCGGTTCGCCGAGCTCGCCCACTTCGGTCTGCATCTGCAGCGACACGTCGCGCGCGATCTTGCCGAGCGTGCCGACGAGCATCCCGAAACACGACGCGGCTTCCGCGATGCGATCGCGCTGCGTATGCCACGGCACGGCCGGCAGCGCGAGCTTCAAATCGGCCGCGAGCGCGGCGCTCACGCCGGCCGCGTGTTCCCGCAGGCTCGCGAGCGTGCCGGCCGCCCCGCCGAACTGCAGCACCAGCGCACGTTCGCGCAATTCGGCGAAGCGCGTGCGATGACGCAGCAGCGCATCGAGCCATTGCGCGAACTTGAGGCCGAGCGTGATGGGGAGCGCCTGCTGCAGCCATGTGCGGCCGATCATCGGCGTCGCGCGATGCGCGCGAGCGAGCGTCGCGAGCGACGCGCACGCTTCGTCGAGCAGCGGCTCGAGCACGTCGAGCGTGTCGCGCAGCTGCAGCACGGTCGCGGTGTCGATGATGTCCTGGCTGGTCGCGCCCCAGTGCACGAACTTGGCGGCTTCCGGGTCGTCGGCCTTCACCAGCGCGGTGAGCTGCTTGACGAGCGGAATCGCCAGATTGCCGCCGAGCGCGGCGCCCTGTGCGAGCGCGTCGCCGTCGAGCCGGCCGGCGTCGCAGGCGCGTTCGATCGGCGCGACCGCCGCCGCGGGAATCACCTGCTGCGCGGCGAGCGCACGGGCGAGCGCCGCCTCGACGTCGAGCATCCGCTGGATCGTCGCGCGCGGCGACCAGATCCGGTTGAGCGGCTCGGTGCCGCAGATGAGGGAAGTGAGGCGGGCGCTGTCTTCGAGCATGGCGTCAGAGTGGAAAAACGGCGTGCGGCTATTGTCTACCGAAGCGGGCCGGCGTGCGATCGAACGCGCACGCCGGCCCGCTTGCCGTTCAGGCCGCCGCCTTGCGCGTCGCGTCGATCAGCGGCACGCCGGTCAGCTTGCGCAGTTCGTCGAACGACAGGTCGGTGAAGATCTCGCTCACCGCGAGACCGTCGGCCGTCACGTCGAGCACCGCAAGATCCGTATAGATGCGGCTCACGCACTGCACGCCCGTCACCGGATACGAGCACTGCGCGACGATCTTGCTCTCGCCCTGCTTCGTCAGGTGCTCCATCATCACGAACACCTGCTTCGCGCCGATCGCGAGGTCCATCGCGCCGCCGACGGCCGGAATCGCGTCGGGCGCGCCGGTATGCCAGTTCGCGAGATCGCCGTCCGCCGACACCTGGAACGCGCCGAGCACGCAGTAGTCGAGATGGCCGCCGCGCATCATCGCGAACGAATCCGCGTGGTGAAAATACGCGCCGCCGGTGAGCAGCGTCACGTGCTGCTTGCCGGCGTTGATCAGTTCGTCGTCCTCGGCGCCGGGCGCGGGCGCCGGGCCCATCCCGAGCAGGCCGTTCTCGCTGTGCAGGAAGATCTCCTTGCTCGGATCGAGGTGGTTCGCCACCAGCGTCGGCACGCCGATGCCGAGGTTCACGTACGCGCCTTCGGGGATGTCCTGGGCGACGCGCTTGGCCATTTCATCGCGGGTCAGTCGTTTCATTTCGGTTCTCCTGTCGACCGGCGCGGGCGCTGCCGCGCGAACGCCGGTCCCATACGAGGTTCGGGCCGTCAGGCGGCTTGCGAGGCGCGTTCGGCAGCCAGCTCGGCCGCATGCGCGGCCTGCGGCACTTCGACGACGCGCTGCACGAAAATGCCCGGCGTCACGATGTGTTCCGGGTTCAGCGCGCCGAGCGGCACGACTTCCGACACCTGTACGATCGCGACCTTCGCCGCGCTGGCCATGATCGGCCCGAAGTTGCGCGCCGTCTTGCGATAGACGAGATTGCCCCAGCGGTCGCCCTTGTACGCCTTCACCAGCGCGAAGTCCGCATGGATCGGCGTTTCGAACACGTACGACTTGCCGTCGATCACGCGCGTTTCCTTGCCTTCGGCGAGCTTCGTGCCGAAACCCGTCGGCGTGAAGAAGCCGCCGATGCCGGCGCCGGCCGCGCGGATCCGCTCGGCGAGGTTGCCCTGCGGCACGAGCTCCAGCTCGATCTCGCCCGCACGGTACAGCCCATCGAACACCTGCGAATCGCTCTGGCGCGGAAACGAGCAGATGATCTTGCGAACGCGCTTGGCTTTCAGCAGCGCCGCCAGCCCCGTCTCGCCGTTGCCCGCGTTGTTGTTGACGATCGTCAGGCCGCGCGCGCCCTGCTCGATCAGCGCGTCGATCAGCTCGGACGGCATGCCCGCCGTACCGAAGCCGCCGATCATGATGGTCGCGCCGTCGTGAACGTCCGCCACCGCCGCTTGAAGCGATTCGAAAATCTTGTTGACCATGTCTCTTCCTGATACGAACCCGCGGCACGATGCGCGGCCTGTCGAAGTGACACGCGGAGCGCGTGCCGCGCCGCAGGCCGTCGTCGACCCTCGGCTTTTGTTCGCCTATCGAACCTTGATTCGATTAGCGAACGATTGCCGATCATAGAGTCGCGCACAGCGCGTTGTCAAGGCGGGTTGCATCGGAGGCGAGCTGGTCGTCGAACGGCAGGCCGACGTAGTTTTCGGCGAGCGACTGCGCGGCGGCCCGCGAGCGCGTCACGTACTTCAGCTCGGCGAACTTCAGGCGATTGACGAACGGCGAATCGTCGGGCGACGAATGCAGCATGTTCGTCATGAAGTAGGAGAAATGCTCGGCGCGCCAGATGCGTTCGAGGCAGGTCGCCGAGTAGCGCTCGAGCGGCGCGGCGTCGCCATCGCGGTAGCGCGCGCCGAGCGCGCGGGACAGCACGCGCACGTCGGCGACCGCGAGGTTCATCCCCTTGGCGCCGGTCGGCGGCACGATGTGCGCGGCGTCGCCGGCGAGGAACAGCCGGCCGTGCTGCATGGTCTCCGACACGAAGCTGCGCATCGGCGTCACGCTCTTCTGCGTGATCGGGCCTTCGGTCGGCGTCCAGCCGGTGTCGTTCGAGAAACGCGTGTGCAGCTCGTCCCAGATGCGCGCGTCGGACCATTCGGCGAGGTCTTCGTCGGGCCGGCATTGCAGATAGAGGCGCGTGACCGTCGGCGAGCGCATCGAGAACAGCGCGAAGCCGTTGTCGTGATGCGCGTACACGAGCTCGTCGAGCGACGGCGCGGCATCCGCGAGGATGCCGAGCCACGCGAACGGATAGACGCGTTCGAACGTGTTCAGCTTCTCGGCGGGGATCGTCTGCCGCGCGATGCCGTGAAAGCCGTCGCAGCCGGCGATGTAGTCGCAGTCGATGCGCTCGGCGCGGCCGTCCGCGTGGGTGAACGTGACGAACGGACGGTCGCTCTCCACGTCGTGCAGCGCCACGTCCGAGACGTCGAAGTGCATCTGATGGCCGTGCGTATCGCCGGCCGCGATCAGGTCGCGCACGACCTCGTGCTGGCTGTAGACGGTGATCGCGCGGCCGCCGGTGAGCCCGCTCAGGTCGATCCGGTGACGCTGGCCGGAGAACAGCAGCTCGATGCCGTGATGTTCGAGCCCCTCGCGCCGCATCCGGTCGCCGAGGCCGGCTTCGTTCAGCGTGTCGACCGTTCCCTGCTCGAGCACGCCGGCGCGAATGCGGTTCTCGCAGTATTCCCGCGAGCGGGCTTCGACGAGGATGGAATCGACGCCTTGCAGGCGCAGCAGATGGGAAAGCAAAAGGCCGGAAGGACCGGCGCCGATGATGGCGACCTGGGTGCGCATTGTTCGTCTCCTGAACATTAATTCGAATCGTGGAACACATTTCAGCGCTTTCCCGACTATCCGGCAACGCGATTCAGCGGATATGTTCTATTCATTTTCAAGATATTGGCCCGGCGATGGACGCGCTCGATCTGAACCTGATTCCCTATCTCGTCGCGCTCGACGACACGCGCAACGTGAGCCGCGCCGGCGACCTGCTCGGCGTGAGCCAGCCGCGCGTGAGCACGGCGCTCGGCCGGCTGCGCGCCTACTTCGGCGATCCGCTGTTCGTGCGCACGTCGCGCGGGATGGAGCCGACGCCGCGCGCGCTGGCATTGCTGCCGGCCGCGCGCGATGCGCTCGCGCAGATCGAGCGCGGCCTCGTCGCGCCGCACGACTTCGATCCGGCAGCGAGCACGCATACGTTCTCGATCGCGCTGTCGGACGTCGGCGAGATCGTGTTCCTGCCGAAGCTGCTGCAGGCCTTCGCGAGCCTGGCGCCGCATGCGAACCTGCGTTCGGTATCGCTGTCGCACGACGAAGTGGGCCGCGGGCTCGAAGCCGGCTCGATCGATCTGGCGGTCGGCTATTTCCCCGATCTCGACGGCAACAACTTCTTCCAGCAGCGGCTGTTCACGCACCGGTTCGTCTGCCTGATGCGGCGCGGCCATCCGCTCGAACACGCGCGCCCGCTGACGGTCGAGCAGTTCCTCGGCTGCGGGCACGCGGTGGTGCGGGCCGAAGGACGCAGCCAGGAAGTGCTCGAGAAACACCTCGCGAAGCAGCGCATGCAGCGCCGCGCGGTGCTCGAGACGCCGCACTTCATGAGCCTGCCGTTCATCCTGAGCCGCACCGACCTGATCGCGACCGTGCCGCATGCGATCGGCTACGCGTATGCGGCCGAGCACGCGTTCATCGTGCCGGTCGAGCCGCCGCTGCCGCTGCCGCGCTTCGACCTGAAGCAGCACTGGCATCGCAAGTTCCACAACGATCCGCGCACCGCGTGGCTGCGCGGCGTCGTCGCGTCGCTGTTCAACGACGAGCAGGACGAATGGCCGAAGTAGCGGAGGCGCGCGGCAGGCGGTACGCCCGTACGCACGGGCGGCCAAAGCATGAAACAATGTCCGGATATCCGCGCCGCCGCTGGCGGCCGCATTCGATGGAGCGATCAGAAGATGGGTAAGAAAACCACGCGGCCCGAACCGGCCGCCTCCCGGCCGACCCGGGAAGAAGCCGAGGATGCCGTTCGCGTGCTGCTGCGCTGGGCCGGCGACGATCCGGCCCGCGAAGGCCTGCTCGACACCCCGGCGCGGGTCGTGCGCGCATACGAGCAGTTCTTCGCCGGCTATGCGCTGGAGCCGCGCGACATCCTCGCGCGCACCTTCAGCGAAGTCGACGGCTACGACGAAATGATCGTGCTGAAGGACATCCGCTTCGAGAGCTACTGCGAGCATCACATGGTGCCGATCATCGGCCGTGCGCACGTGGCCTATCTGCCGAACCATCGCGTCGTCGGCATCTCGAAGCTCGCGCGCCTCGTCGATGCCTTCGCCAAGCGCCTGCAGATCCAGGAAAAGATGACCGTGCAGATCGCCGATACGCTGTTCGACGTGCTGCAGCCGAAGGGCGTCGGCGTGATCCTCGAAGCCGCGCACCAGTGCATCTCGACGCGCGGCGTGCACAAGCCCGGCGTGGAAATGGTCACGTCGCGCATGCTTGGCACGTTCCGCACCGATCCGTCGACGCGGCGCGAATTCCTGTCGATCGTCGCGAACCCTTCTTCAGTCAACCTCACCAACACGTAATGCAGCCCCTGAAGCAAGCGGCGAACACGCCCGTCGTGCTCGTGACCGGCGCCGCGCGCCGGGCCGGGCGCGCATTCGCCGAGTATTTCGCCGATCACGGCTACCGCACCGCGATCCACTACGATCGCTCGGCCGACGCCGCCCATACGGCTGCCCGCGCGATCGCCGAACGCGGGCACGATTCAGTCGCGCTGCAGGCCGACCTGTCGGATGCCGCGCAGATCAGCGCGCTGATGGATCAGGTGTATGCGCGCTTCGGCCGCCTCGACGTGCTGGTCAACAATGCGTCGGTGTTCTGGCAGGACCATTTTCCGAGCTTCGAACTCGCGGCGTTCGATCAGGCGTGGGCCGTGAACTGCCGCGCGCCGATCCTCCTCACGCGTGCGTTCTACGAGCGGGCGCGCGCGGCCGGCGCGCAGGGCGTCGTGGTCAACGTGGTCGATCAGAAGATCAAGGAGAACTTCCACCGCGACCACTTCAGCTACACGGTCGCGAAGGCGGCGCTCGGCAACCTCACGCAGATGCTCGCGCTTTCGTCGGCGCCGGTGCTGCGCGTGAACGCGGTGTTCCCGGGGCTGATGCTGCCAAGCGACGATCAAACGCAGGCCGACTTCGAACACGCGAGCCGCGCGTCGACACCGCTCGCGCGCATCGCCGGCCCCGACGACGTGGCGAGCGCGATCCTGCTGCTCACCGGCAGCGCCTACAACGGCGTGGATTTCGTCGTCGATGCGGGGCAGAACCTGATCCGCGTGGATCAGGACGTGCTGTACAAGCACCGATCGCCGGCCGGCAAGCATTGACGCCGGATGAGCGGCGGCGCAGCGCGCTGCCTGCAGCCGCTGGCAGCCGGTATCCAGTATCCGGTATCCGGGATGAAACGCATGTCGCCTCGCTGACCGCGAGGCCGGTCGTCGGCCGCCGCGCCGGCCGCTGCGTCGGATGCCGCGCGACCGCGCGCGGCCCCGCTCGCCCACCGCGTTACGGCTTCTCGGCGCTGCCGCCCTCGCGGACCTTGCCCTGCGCGACGCTCGTGCCGGGCGGCACGCTGTGCGTGAGCCACACGTTGCCGCCGATCACCGAGCCGCGCCCGATCGTCACGCGGCCGAGAATCGTCGCACCCGCGTAGATCACCACGTCGTCCTCGACGATCGGATGGCGTGCGTTGCCCTTCACCAGCGCGCCGTCGCCGTCGGCCGGGAAGCTCTTCGCGCCGAGCGTGACGGCCTGGTACACGCGCACGCGCTCGCCGATGATCGCGGTTTCGCCGATCACGACGCCGGTGCCGTGGTCGATGAAGAAGCTCGGGCCGATCTGCGCACCGGGGTGGATGTCGATGCCGGTGGCCGAATGCGCGATCTCGTTGATGAAGCGCGCGAGCAGCGGCACACCGAGCTGGTGCAGCGCATGGGCGAGCCGGTGGTGCATCATCGCGAGCACGCCGGGATAGCAGAGCAGGATCTCGGTGATGTGCTGCGCGGCCGGATCGCCCGCGTACGCCGCCTGGATGTCGCTCACCAGCAGCGCGCGAATCGACGGCAGCTGCCGCCCGAACTCGCGTGCGATCTCGAACGCGCGTTCGTCGAGTGCCACGAACGGCGTGTCCGCGTGCTCGGGCAGGAACGGCAACGCACGGCGAATTTGTTCGGAGAGGATCCGCAGCGTGCTCTCGAGCGTATGACCCACGTAATAGTCGACGCTTTCGTCGGTGAGATCCGGCGCGCCGTAATGCGTCGGAAACATCGACGCGCGCAGGCCGGTCACGATCTTGCAGATCGCGTCGCGCGACGGCAGTTCACGGATGCCGCGCGGATGGCGGGTGCGATGCAGTTCCTCGCGCGATTCGCGCAAGCCGGCAACGATTTCTTCGAGGCCCCACTGACGGGCGGGTGATGTCGACATATGCCAATGCAGGCGGCCGCGCATCGGCGCGGCCGCTCATGAAGTAACGGGTTCCGCAAGATTACCGCGTTTTCGATCGGCGGCGGCACGCCAGGGTATCGGCCGGATGGCCGACGCGATTGCCGCCCTGCGACGTCAGATCGTGATGCTGCTCGCGTCGATCCAGCGCACGGCCCAGTCGCGCGCGTGCGCGATCGCGTCGCCTTCGTCGTTGAACTGGAGCTCGGTCGGAAAGAAACGGTTAGCGACGAGCTCCCCGTCGCTCGATCGGGAGATCACGACGTAGGGCTTGAATGAACCGTCGCTCGCGCGCGCGGGCGCGCAATTCAACAAATAACCGCGGTGCGTGAAGGCAGTAGTCGCTTGCATGAATCCGCCACCTCTAGTCCCTTGTTTGTTGTTCGCTGCCCGTCGTTAAGGGTGTTGCGGCGCCCCGGTGCGGGCAGAGGCGGCGAGACTGCGTCCCCTGTCGCCGCTTCGCAGGAAAGGAATCATACTCTGTAGGAAACGCGGGTTCTAGCTGAAATAAATCAGGACAAATCAGCGCACGCCGCACGACTGTGGCGACCGCCCGCCCACCGTTTTCCCGTCGTGTCCGGAACGGGATTTGCTTCGATTCGACACACTTCGCCGCGAGGAAAGCGTCGGCGCGAGCGCCCTTCCCGCACCGTCCGGCATCGAATTCAACGACGTCGACACGCCCGGCGGCGCCATCGGCAAGCCCCTCGCGTTTCAATCGAACGTTCGAAACGCTGCCTGTCGCCGCACACGCCACACACGCCCATCCAGCGCCGTGCCGACACATCCAGCAATATCGGCATCGTCCGTGAAGGACACCCCGCCCGTGCCGGTTCCAATGCACCGGAATTGATCGACGTCATATCTGCGCGAGATTATTGCGATTCAATGAACGCTGCGTACTCATGGGCGCGCGCCGCCCGGCACGACGCTGCAGAATCACGGCCGTTGGTTTACGCTGCCCCGCAGCCGTGCACGGTCGGCTCGGCCATCCGGCCGGCTTTCGTCGTTCAACCCGCCACTCGGAGACACCATGTACAAGCGCATCCTCGTTGCCATCGACGGCAGCGACACGTCCCGCCACGCATTCGACGCAGCCCTCGCGCTCGCGAAGGAACACGGCGCCGAACTGCAACCGTTCTACGTCGTCGAAAACGCCGCGATCTATTACAACGTGCCGGGCTACGATCCGTCCGTGCTGCGCGACCAGTTGCTCGCCCAGGGCAACGCGCTCGCGGCGGAGTTCTCGAAGCAGATGGAGGCGGCGGGCGTGAAGGGCGCCACGCGGATCAACGAGGCATCGTCGCTGAACGACGTGTCGGCGCTGATCCTCGACGGTGCGAAGGCGTTCGGCGCCGATCTGCTGGTGCTCGGCACGCACGGGCGCCGCGGGTTCCGCCGGCTGGTGCTCGGCAGCATCGCCGAACAGTGCGTGCGCCATGCGCCCCTGCCCGTGCTGCTGATCCCGGCCGCCGCGCACGCGGACGAACAGCACAGCTGAACGATGTGCGCCCACCGCGTAGCGGCGTCCGTGGCAGGTGCGCGCCATCGCGACGTTTTGTCACCCGACAGCCCGAGCTTGCGGTGGGACAATGATTTCATCAATTCAATGCCGGAGTAAACGATCATGTTGACGCCCGTCGCCACGCGTCCCGCCGCCACGTCTGCTGCGGCCAACTGGGCTCCCCGTCAGGCACCGCACTGCTCGTCGTGCGCGATGCGGCACCTGTGCATGCCGCAGGGCCTGGCGCCCGAAGTGCTCAGCCGTCTCGAGTCGGTGATCTGCGCATCCCGTCCGGTCAAGCGCGGCGAAGCGCTGTTCCGCGAGGGCGACAACTTCGACAACCTGTTCGCCGTGCGCTCCGGTTCGCTGAAAACCGTCGCCACGCGCCACGACGGCCGCGAGCAGGTCACCGGCCTGCATCTGGCCGGCGAAGCGCTCGGCCTCGACGGCATCTGCGACGACACGCACCCGCGTACCGCGGTCGCGCTGGAAGACAGCTCCGTCTGCGTGATTCCGTACAGCGCGCTGAAGTCGCTGTGCTCGGAAGCGGGTTCGGTGCAGTTGCGCATGCACAAGCTGATGAGCGAGCAGATCGTGCGCGAAACGACGCAGACGATGCTGCTCGGTTCGCTGAACGCCGAGGAGCGCGTCGCCGCGTTCCTGCTCGACGTGTCGTCGCGCTACCTGAAGCGCGGCTACTCGCCGTCGGAGTTCAACCTGCGGATGACGCGCGAAGACATCGGCAGCTACCTCGGCATGACGCTCGAAACGGTCAGCCGCACGCTGTCGAAATTCCAGAAGCGCGGCCTGATCGAAATGCGCGGTCGCCTCGTGCAAATCGTCGACTTCGACGGCCTGCATCACGTCTGATCTCGCGGCGGCGCACGACACGCGCGCCGCCCGCAGCCTTGCCGCGCCGCTCAGTCGAGAAACAGAGCGGCGCGCGCCTTCAGCGCCGCACTGAAATCGTCGAGCCAGCCGATCGACAGGCGCCAGCTCTGCCAGTACAGCTCGATATCGACGGTCCGTCCGCGTGACATGTCGACCAGTTCGCCGGCGGCGAGCTGGCGATCGACCATCCGGTCCGGACACATCCCCCATCCCAGCCCCGTTTCGCATGCGCGCAGATAGCCCGCGACGTGCGGTATCCAGTGTTGCGGCGGATCGAGATCCGCGCGCGTCACGCGCCGGATGAAACGCGCCTGCAAACCATCCTTCGAATTGAACATCACGCACGGCGCGCGGCGCAGCGCATCGCGCGTGATGCCCGCGCCGAAGTAGCGGTCGTGGAACGCCGGCGAACACACCGCGCGATAACGGATGCGCCCGAGCCGGATCGACCTGCATCCCTGGATCGGTTCGGCCTGCGCCGTCACCGCACCCTGCACGCTGCCGTCGCGAATGCGTGCGGCCGTATAGTCCTGGTCGTCGATCACCAGATCGAGCAGCGTCTCGCGCTCGGTGCAGAACGGCCCGACCGCATCGATGAACCACGTCGCGACGCTGTCGTCGTTGACGGCCACGCGCAACGTCGGCCATGCGCCCGCAATCTGGCCCGGCAACGCCGGCATCCGGCCGCCCAGCTCGGCTTCGAGCAGTTGCACGCGCTCGGTGTGCCGGCACAGCAGCGCGCCGGACGTCGTCGCGACGCACGGCTGGCCGCGCTTGACCAGCACGCTGCCGACGCGCTCCTCCAGCAGCTTCACGCGCTGCGATACGGCCGATGGCGTGACGTTCAGCTCCTTCGCCGCCCGTTCGAACGAACCGTGCCGAATCACGGCCGCGAGGGCGTCGAGCAACGCGTAGTCGAGCATTAGATTTCCTTAATCCGCATTAGGTGAATTAGCTTCTCTTATCTGGACGCTGCCCGCAGACTAGCGCCAACCGATTCACCCGTCTACTGCCTCGATTCCCCATCATGAACTGGATTGCCTTTTCCCACGGCGCCGCGCTGTGCGGGTCGCTCATCGTCACCATCGGCGCACAGAACGCGTTCGTGCTCCGGCAAGGCATCATGCGCTCGCATGTCGGCAAGATCGTGCTGCTGTGCGCGCTGTCCGACATGATCCTGATCGGTGCGGGCGTCGGCGGCGCGTCGGTGCTCGTCGAGCGCTATCCGACCTTCGTTCACGTGGTGCTGTACGTGGGCCTCGCCTATCTCGCGTGGTTCGGCGTCAATGCGCTGCGCCGTGCGCTCAAGCCGGGGCACGACACGCTCGACGTGCGCGGCGACGCGGTCGCGCCGCCGCCGCAACGCGCGGTGTCGATCGTGCTGATGACGCTGGCGTTCACGTGGCTCAACCCGCACGTCTATCTCGACACGTTCCTGCTGATCGGCACGGCCGGCGCGCGGGAGCCGGAAGGCGCGCGACTCGCCTTCGCGATCGGCGCGATGTCGGTGAGCATCGTCTGGTTCGTGGCGCTCGGATACGGCGCGCGACTGCTCGCGCCGTGGTTCCGCAAGGCCGTCGCGTGGCGCGTGCTGGATGGTGCGATCGGCAGCATGGTGCTGTTTCTGGCGGCCGTGCAACTGCGATAGCGAATGCTCGATCGGCCGCTGCGCGCCGGTGGCGGCTTGCCGGTTTTCGTATCGCCTCGGCCGGGCGCGGCGGCTGGCGTATCTGCCGCAGCAGCAAGTATTGCGTCCATCGTGGACGGATCCTCCGCCATTCACCGCCATTTCTCCGTGTCGACGGCGCTGCACGCGCTGCACGTTCCGAGCCGATCAGCGAGAATGTTCGTGCGCCCCGCGACACCGAGGCAGGCAGTTCGATCGTTCGCCATCGCGTCGGATTCGGTCCGGGCCCATCCCGCAGATTCCGGAGAACAGCATGGCACTACGCACCCTCGGCACGTCTGACATTCAGGTTTCCCCGCTCGCCTTCGGCGGCAACGTATTCGGCTGGACCGTCGACGAGAACGCATCGTTTGCGCTGCTCGATGCACTCGCCGACACCGGCATCACCTTCATCGACACCGCCGACGTCTATTCGGCCTGGGCGCCCGGCAACCGCGGCGGCGAGTCGGAGACCATCATCGGCAAGTGGCTCAAGCGCTCGGGCAAGCGCGAGCGCGTCGTGATCGCGACCAAGGTCGGCATGCTCAAGGGGCGCGAGGGACTGAGCCGGGACAATATCCTGAAGGCCGCCGACGATTCGCTGCGCCGCCTGCAGACCGACTACATCGACCTGTATTTCTCGCACCGCGATCTGGCCGACACGCCCCTCGAAGAAACGCTCGGCGCGTATCAGACGCTGATCGACGCGGGCAAGGTGCGCATCATCGGCGCGTCGAACTACAGCGGCGCGCGGCTGCGCGAAGCCGCCGACATCAGCACGCGCCACGGGCTCCCCGCATATCAGGTGATCCAGCCGGAATACAACCTCGTCGACCGCGCCGAATACGAGCGCGATCTCGAGCCGGTGGTGCGCGAGCTGAAACTCGGCGTCGTGAACTACTACGCGCTCGCGAGCGGCTTCCTGTCCGGCAAGTATCGCAGCGAGGCGGATCTGAAGAAGAGCGTGCGCGGCGATCGCGTCGCCGGTTATCTCGATGCGCGCGGCCTGCGCATCCTCGCGGCGCTCGACGAGGTGTCGGCGAAGCACAGCACCGAGCCGGCCGCGATCGCGCTCGCATGGCAGATCGCGCGCCCGACGATCACCGCGCCGATCGCGAGCGCCACCTCGCTCGCGCAACTCGCGCTGCTCGGCGAAGCGATGCGCGTGACGCTCGACGACGACGATATCCGCAAGATCGACGAGGCCAGCGCGGTTTGATATCGCGCGCTGCGTGCCCGCGTACCGGAACGCATCCGCCATACGCTACGGCAGGCGCGCGCCGCCCCGCCTGAATCCGTAAAACGGCGCGGCCAGATCCTCCACAAACTGCGAGCGGCGTTCGACGCCGCTCCTGTCACGCACCGCATCGATATCGAACCGGCCGCCGCCTTTTCGTCGCAAGCCTGCATTTTTCCGCTCGACTCGGTCGCCACCCGCGCCGGTTGCGCGGCTTCGCGCCCTCGCCTTGCCCGCCATCGTGCAAATCGACCGCACGCCGGGCGAATTCGAAAGCCCTCGCGCACGCGAACCGGCAACATCGGCTCATGAATTCACCGCTCGCCCACGCCGGCTCGCATCGGCGTCCGTTCTGCCCGGAGAGTTGACATGAAGCCGATCGACATCAGGTCCATGAAGCCTTGGCGCGCGGTCGCGCTGGCCGCCGTGGCCGCCGCGCTCACGCACGTCGCCGGATTGCCGACGTTCGACGACGCCGTGCTTTCCGTCGGCGCCGACATGCAGTTGCCGCTGGAACGCATCGCAAGCGATGCGCCGGACGCATCCGCCCCGGCCGAAAGCGCAGCGTATCGCCCCGCAGCGCGCGCCGCCGCGACGCGTGCGACGCAGTTGACCGGTTCGAGCGATGCGCTGCCCCCGCGCGCGACACATCGCGCGTCGCATTCCGCGCCGGCCGACCGGCCCGCGGCCGGCGCTTCGAAAAACTGGATCTGAACCCGCACGGCACGACGCACGCCGACACGCACCGCAACGTGCGAATCCGCAACGCGCAAGGCAACGGCTCAATCGCGCCGAACGCGAAGCGACGACGATCGAAGCTACCGAAACGAGGAATCTGACATGGCTCGCAACAAAGTCGTACGCATCTACAGCGAACCCGCCGGCGGATGGGGTGCGCTCAAGGCAACCGGCGAAGCGCTCGCGGTGCAGGGCATCTCCGTGTCGGGCGCGAAGACGCTGCTGCAGATGAACCAGCCCGAAGGGTTCGACTGCCCCGGCTGCGCCTGGCCCGACCCGAAGCACACGTCGTCGTTCGAGTTTTGCGAGAACGGCGCCAAGGCCGTGGCCTGGGAAGCCACGGCGAAGCGCTGCACGCCGGCGTTCTTCGCCGCGCACAGCGTGGCGGAACTCGAAACCTGGGACGACTACGACCTCGAAATGGCCGGGCGCCTCACGCACCCGATGATCTACGAGCGCGCATCGGACCGCTACGTGCCCATCGAGTGGGACGCGGCGTTCGCGCTGATCGGCAAGCACCTGAATGCGCTCGACCATCCCGACCAGGCCGACTTCTACACGTCGGGCCGCGCTTCCAACGAAGCCGCATTCCTCTATCAGCTGTTCGTGCGCGAATTCGGCACGAACAATTTTCCCGATTGCTCGAACATGTGCCACGAGGCCACGAGCGTCGGGCTGCCGCAGTCGATCGGCGTCGGCAAAGGCACCGTGCTGCTCGAAGACTTCGAGCACGCGGACGCCATCTTCATCTTCGGACAAAACCCCGGCACGAACAGCCCGCGCATGATGAGCGATCTGCATGCGGCGTCGCGGCGCGGCGCGAAGATCGTCTCGTTCAATCCGTTCCGCGAGCGCGCGCTGGAACGCTTCGCCGCGCCGCAAGACCCACTCGAAATGGCGACGCTCGGCTCCACGCCCATCAGCACGTTCCTGTATCAGGTGCGCGTGGGCGGCGACGTGGCCGTGCTCAAGGGCATGATGAAAGCGCTCGTCGAAGCAGACGATGCCGCGCTCGCCGCAGGCGCGCCGCGCATCCTCGACACCACCTTCATCGCCGGCCACACCGTCGGCATCGACGCGTTGCTGGCCGACCTGCGCGCCACGTCGTGGGACGCGATAGAACGCCACGCCGGGCTCTCGCAAGCCGACATCGCGAACGCCGCGCAGGTCTACATGCAGGCGCGCAACGTGATTCTGGTCTACGGCATGGGGCTCACGCAGCATCGGCGCGGCACGGAGAACGTGCAGCAGATCGCGAATCTGGCGCTGTTGCGCGGCAATATCGGCCGTCCGGGCGCGGGCATCTGCCCGGTTCGCGGCCACTCGAACGTGCAGGGCAACCGCACGGTCGGCATCACCGAAAAGCCCACGCCCGCGCTGATGGACGGCATCGAGCGCGCCTTCGGCTTTCGCCCGCCCGCCGCGCACGGCCACGACGTGCTGGCCGCCATCGATTCGATGATGCGCGGCTACGCGCGCGTCTTCATCGCGCTGGGCGGCAACTTCGCGGCGGCCGTGCCCGACTGGGTCCGCGTGCAGGCCGCGATGCGCACGCTCGACCTGACCGTGCACGTGGCGACCAAGCTCAACCGCAGCCATCTCGTGCACGGCAAGGACGCGCTGATCCTGCCGTGTCTCGGCCGCACCGAGATCGACCTGCAGGCCGACGGGCCGCAATCGATCACCGTCGAGGATTCGATGTCGATGGTCCACGCGTCCGCCGGGCGCAATGCGCCGGCCTCGGCCCACCTCCGCAGCGAGCCGGCGATCGTCGCCGGCATCGCCCGCGCGACGCTCGGTCATGCGTCGCGCGTGCCCTGGGAGCAGTTGGTCGCGAACTACGACCGCATTCGCGACGCCATCGAAACCGTGTTGCCGATCTTCCAGGCCTACAACGAACACATTCGCGTGCCGGGCGGTTTCCATCTGGCTTCCACGGCGCGCGAGCGCGTGTGGGCCACGCCGAGCGGACGCGCGAATTTCTTCGTGTTCAGCGGCCTCGATGAAGACCTTCATCACGACGATCCCGATGCGCTGCGGCTCACGACCATGCGCAGCCACGACCAGTACAACACCACGCTCTACTCGCACTCGGACCGCTATCGCGGCGTGTTCGGGCAGCGCGACGTGGTGTTCATGAATCCGCGCGAGCTCGGCAGACGCAACCTGCATCCCGGCGAACGAGTGGATATCGTGGCGCTCGCGGCCGACGGCATCGAACGCATCGTGCGCGGCTTCAAGGTGGTCGAATACTCGCTGCCCGACGGCTGCTGCGGCGCCTACTATCCGGAAGCGAACCCGCTCGTGCCGCTCGACGCCTTCGATCCGCAAAGCCGCACGCCGTCGTACAAGTCGGTGCCGGTCAAAGTGGTGCGCGCGGCCGCGGTCGGGCCGGACTCCGCCGCGTTCGCCGTGGCGCTCAACGCCGGGGAGCACGATCATGCTCAGTGACGTCGTCAGCCTGTCGCGGGCGCAGTTCGCCATGACCGCGATCTTCCACATCCTGTGGCCGATCCTGACCATCAGCCTCTCGGCGTTTCTGCTGCTGGTCGAAGCGCTGTGGATTCGCACCGGCGACGCGCTGTATTACCGCCACGCGCGCTTCTGGAGCCGCCTGCTCGTGCTGAACTTCGCCGTGGGCGTGGTGAGCGGCATTCCGATGGAGTTCCAGTTCGGCACCAACTGGGCCGGGTTCGCGCAGTTCAGCGGGTCGTTCTTCGGCAACATCCTCGGCTTCGAAGGCGCGATGGCGTTCATGCTCGAAGCGGGGTTCGTCGGCGTGATGATGCTCGGCTGGAACCGCGTGTCGCCGAAGGTCCACCTGTTCGCCACGTCGATGGTCGCGCTGGGGTCCACGCTCTCCGCGTTCTGGATCATGGTGGCGAATTCGTGGATGCAAACCCCCGCGGGCGTGAAGCTGGTGGACGGCAAGCTGGTGGTGACGGACTACGTGGCCGCCATCTTCAATCCGGACATGGCATGGGGCGTGTCGCACATGTGGGTGGCCGCGATCGAGACGGGGATGGTCGTGATCGCCGGCATCTCCGCATGGCAGATGCTTCGCCGCCGCGAACCCGCGTTCTTTGCGCGCTCGTTCAAGCTCGCGCTCGTCATGCTCGCCGTGGTGGCACCGCTGCAGATCTGGCTCGGCGATTCGAGCGGCGTCAGCGTATTCGCGACGCAACCGGCGAAAGGCGCGGCCATCGAGGGCCACTGGACCACCAACGCACCCGGCACCGGCGCGCCGTGGTCGCTGCTGGCGTGGCCCGATCGGCAACGACAGCGCAACGACTGGTCGATCGAAATCCCGGGGCTGTTGAGCGTCATCGGCACGCATTCGCTGCACGGGCAGGTGAAAGGCCTCGCCGACTTCCCGCGCGCCGACCAGCCGCCGATGATCCCGCTGATCTACTACGCGTTCCGCGCGATGGCCGGCATCGGCTTCGTGCTGGCGCTGCTCGCCGGGTGGACGGCGTACGCGGTGTATCAGGCGCGCGGCGACCTGGCCCGGCTGCTCGCGAGGCGCAGGCTCCTCATCGCGTGGGTGCTCTGCATTCCGCTGCCGTACGTCGCCGTGGAAGCCGGCTGGATCGTGCGCGAGGTGGGGCGGCAACCGTGGGTGATCTACGGGCTGCTGCGCACGAGCGACGCCGCGTCGGCCGTGGCGGCCGCCCCGGTGGCGGGCAGCCTCGCGATGTTCGCCGCGTTCTACGTGGTGCTGATCGTCACGTTCTTCGCGCTCGCGCGGCGCTGGTTGAAGCGCGGCCCCGACCTCGCCGCGCCGCTGCCCGGCGCCGTCGCGGTCCGCGAGCAGGCGACCGCCGTGACCTATTGATTTCTTATCGACCTCTTATCGACCTCTTTGCGCGCCCCTGCGGGCGAAATGACGATGAACACTTCCGCTCATTCGATGCTGGCCTTCACGTGGTTCGCGCTGATCGGCCTGATGCTCGTCTTCTATGTCGTCACCGACGGCTTCGATCTCGGCGTCGGCATGCTCACGTTGCTCAAACGTACGCGCGACGAACGCGACGTGATGGTCGAGACGATCGGCCACGTGTGGGATGCGAACGAGACCTGGCTCGTCGTGGTGGGCGGCGCACTGTTCGGCGCCTTTCCGGCCGCCTACGCGCTGTTGATGCAGAGCCTCTACGTGCCCGTGATGACGATGATCGCCGGACTCATCATGCGCGGCGCGGCGATCGAATTTCGTCACGGCGACCGGCACGGGCCGGCGTGGGATACGGTATTCGGCGCGGGCAGCCTGGTGGCCGCGATTTCGCAGGGCGTCATGCTCGGCCGCATCGTCACGGGGCTCGCGCCCGGCGCGTTCGGCGTCGCGTTTTCCGGCGTCGCGGCGCTCGGCGTGGTGACGGGTTATGCGTTGCTCGGCGCCACCTACGTCGCGAAGAAGACGGTGGGCGCGCTCGAACAGTGGGCTCGTCGTATCGCGTTGCTGTGCGCCGTGCTCACCGTGGCGGCGGCGGCCGTGCTGACGGCGGCCACCTGGGCCGGCAGCGCGGTGGGACGCGAGCGGTGGCTCGAGCCCGGCGTGTTCCCGGTGCTCGCGGCACTGGCCCTGTGCGCCGCACTGTCGTTCGCGTGGCTGGTCGCGTCGCTCTATCTGGGCAGCGTGCGCGTGCCGTTTCGCGCCGCCGTGGCGCTCTTCGTGGTCTCGTTCACGGGGCTCGCGGTCAGCGTCTATCCCGACTTCGTGCCCGGCAGGCTCGCCATTCTCGCGGCTTCGTCCGATACGGCGACGCTGGTGTTCATGCTGATCGGCATCGGCTTCATCTTTCCGGTGATGATCGGCTACAACCTTTATCAGTACTCGGTCTTTCGCGGCAAGGTGACGGGGACGGCCCGAGCGGGCGACTGACCCGCTCCGCGCGGCACGACGATCGTTCGGCGGGTCTCGACGTCGCCCCACGCGGGGAGGCGGGGATCGTTGCGGTGTACTCAACTCAACCGAAGGAGTCTCATCATGAAAACGCTCGCATGCATCGCGCTCGTCCTCGGCACCCTCGCCGCTCCTGCGTCGGGCTTCGCGCAAAGCAACACGCCGCTCACGCGCGCACAAGTCCGCGCCGATCTGGTCCGCGTCGAACGCGCTGGCTATAATCCGGCACCCGGAAACGATCCTCGGTATCCGTCGGACATCCAGGCAGCCGAAGCGACGGTCGCCGCGCAGCAGCAGGCGGCGAGCGGCTTCGGCGGCGCGCCGGCGGACGGCACCTCGGCAAGCGGCAAGCGCATTCACGCGGCTACGCGCGCAAGCGCGTCGTGCGTCGGCCCGGCGAGCTTCTGCAATCCCTATTTCGGCAGCTGACCGCACGTGCCGTACACCGTCCAGCCGATGCCGCCCGCCGGGCAGCCCGGCCCGGATACGTGGCGCGCGGGGCAGCCGGCACCTGTCCCGCACTCTATGAACTTCACTCACCTTCTCGCCTTTTACGAAGTCGCGCGCGCCGGCAGTATCAGCGCAGGTGCGGAACGACTGCACGTCAGTCAGCCGGCTGTCACCCGCGAGGTCCGCGAACTCGAGGATCGCATCGGCGTCGTGCTGTTCGACCGGTTGCCGCGCGGCGTCGCGCTGACCGAAGGCGGCAAGCTGCTCTACGAGTATGCGAGCCGCATCTTCACGCTCGCCGATACGGCCGAGAAAGAGCTCGCGGAGCTGGCGGGCCTCGGGTCGGGCCACATGAAGATCGGCGCCAGCGGCACGCTCGGCGTGTTTTTCGTCCCCGAAGCGATTGCGCGGTTCAATGCGCTGCATCCCCGTGTCGCGATCGATCTGACCGTCACGAACACCGAACGCGTGGAAGCGGGCCTGCACGACCTGACCTTCACGATCGGTTTCATCGAAGGGCCGTTCGACGAGTCCATTCTCCATGCCCGCCGTATCGGCTCCGACGAAATTGCCGTCATCGCAGCGGCCGGTCACCCGCTTGCGGGCAAGAAAGTACGGGCGCGCGATCTGGCCGAACGCGCCGTCATCATGCGTGAGCCGGGGTCCGGCACGCGCGCGATCGTCGAAGAATCCTATCGTCGCGCCGGCCTCGAAATCGAGCCGCTGATGTCGGTGAGCCATACGGAGGCGATCAAGCGGATGCTGCTGTCGCAGCACGCGCTCGGCTACATTTCGACGCTCAGCGTAACGGACGAATTGCGACGCGGCGAGCTGACCGTCATCGAAGTCGACGACATGAAGATCGTCAGGCCGCTGCACATGGTCTGGGCGAAAGGGCGCTCGCTGTCCCCCAGCGGCCAGGCATTGTTCGACCTCGTGGCGAGCGGCACGCTGAACACCGCGATCGCAGCGGGCGCTGAGTAGCCTGCTGCGTGCCGCCGCGTTGCGCGTTCAGCGCCGCGCGGGGCTCGCACGGCGTTGCGCGCGGCGAGCGGGCGCGCGAGTGTTGCGTTTATCGGGTGCTTGCCGCGTCGCCGCCGACGTCAGCGATCGGTTTCGGCTTCGGCTTCGTGCAGCACCGACTCCAGAATCATCGCCCCGGCATTGAGCGGCTTCGGGCGCGCACGCGGTTGATAGACGGCGTCGCCGATGCGAACGGGTTCGCCGCTGAGCGCACACACTCCGCTGGCGCGGGCGCGTGTCACGTGCCAGGTCTGGTCGCCATACGAGCAGTGCGTCGAATCGCGCCATGCGATCGTGACCGCGGTCGAGCTGACACGATCGACGAAACTCACCGAAACGGCTCGGCGCTCGGCATCGCCCGCTCGCGCGTTGGCCCGATGCGCCGTCCCGCGCGCACGCAGCGGCTCGCGCGCCGGCGCGCGCAATCGCAGATCGTCACGGCACAGTTGGGACAGCAGACTCAGCGTTTGCTGCCACGGATCCAGCGCGATCACATCGGTCGAGACGTTCATCGTCGTCCTCATTGCGTCATGGGTTGAACCGTTGCGGCGAGCGTGCTGCGCGATCGCGCGGGCGTCGCTCGATGCGCCGCGAAGAAATCCATCGCTGACGGCCAGGAAGGCCGTGACCCGTTCATTGATCGACATTCGTCTTCGCCCTCCAGCAAAACGGCGTCTCTCCGACGAAGCGTTTGAACACCGTCGTGAAATGGGCTTGCGAGCGGAAGCCGCAGCCCAGTGCAACGTCGAGCAGCCCGTCGCGTGATTCGAGCAGCAACTGTTGCGCGCGCTCGATGCGCCGCCGCATCAGATACTCGTGCGGCCGCAACCCGGTGGCTCGACGAAACTGGGCGGCAAAGTGCATCCGCGTCAGCCCGACACTCTCGGCCATGTCGGCAAGGCCGATCGGCTCCGCGAGGTTCGCTTCGACGAACTCGACCACGCGACGCATGCGCCACGACGGCAACGCAGCCGCACCGCGCACCTCGCTCCGGTTGGTCGAGAAGTGGCGAAGGACCACGCGCGACACGATCGCGAGGCTGATGCTGTCGGCGAACACCTTGCCCAATGCCGCGTGCTCCGTGTGCGACACGGCAAGCGCCTGACCGAGCCGCTCGAGCGCCGGATCGCGGATCAGCCGCGGATCGTCGATGACGATGTCGCCCGCATGGGGGCGACCGAAGAGGTCGGCGTAGCACTCGGCCAATACCGTCTGGGAGGCGAACAAGTGCAGCACGTCGCTCGGCGCGCCGAACACGGCGCAACACGCGACGCCGGGCGCCGTTATCTGCGCGGTACCGGCCGTCAACCGGCCTTCGACGAGCGTGCGGCCCGCGTGCGAAAAAGTCAGCGACGTGCATTTGAGATTGATGCCGATGCAGTGCCAGTTCTCGCCGCAGTCGTTCGCCACTTCGAGCGTCTGCGCGCCATTGCGTGTCCAGCGCGAAAGGGCGATATCGATATCGCGGCCGACGCCCGGCTCGCGCCAAGCGTGCTCCGCAGCAATAGGGCTGGACGCGCGCGCACCGGCAAGCACGTCGAAACCGGCGGCTGTCTTGCAAGGACTCGACGACGAAAGAATCATGGCTGGCTACCTGACGGGAACATGGAGCGTTACGCACGAGCGGTGCAGTGAATCCACGGTATCGAAACGACACGCGTTGCACCAGTTATACGAAGGGTTGCTCGAACCTCATCGATGGATGAGGCCGGTCATATCGACGTTCAATTCACGATGCGGCGCGGCTGCAAACGAACGCCATCGCGTTCGCGGCCGGAACGCCGGCGGCCGATCTCCCGTCACGGGAGACACCTGCCGAGCGCGGCAACGGCATCGCTCGCGCGTCGTCGCGCCACGAACCGGCGGCCCGAGCCGTGCGGACGTATCGGCAAGCGCGCGAAGCCGGTGCGCTCCTCGCTCCATCGCCGGATGATTCCGCGCGCCGTAGCGTGGCCGTTGGTTCGTGGATCAGGTCGTTCATCGCTGACACCTTGCATAAGCGGTGAGGTGCGCATCCTTGGCGATCACGAGGCACGTCGCCGGATACGGTCGTTGTTCAGTGCTCCCATTGTGATGATCCGACTTGACCTCAGTCGAACACGCGGATGACAAAACTGAAATCTGCGCCGCAGCCACACGCGCGGATGAACCGGGGCTGCTTGTCGGCTACCGGCGTATCCCGGCGTGCGATGGTGCGTACGTAACCGTCCCGAGATGAGGTGAGGTAGTCATCGCGTGTGTTGAAAACGGGCAGTGGCTGCGCGGCCGCCATGCATATCGACTGCGGCAAGACATACGTGTCGCGGGCCGTTCGCCTGGGAACGCACGTTCCGCCGTCGCGCTCCGTCATCCGCTCAACGCACCCAGCCCTCGGTCTTCATGATGGCGGCGCCGCGATCGCTGTTCAGGAAATCGAGGAATTGCTTCGCTTGAGGATCGGCATCGGGGGCGAGCGCAACGTTGACGTCTCGCCAGATCGCCCGGTTCGCGGACAAGCTCACGTAATCGGCTTGGTCGGGATGCGTGATCGGCCAGTCCGGCCAGGTGATCCAGGCATCCGCGTCCTTGTCGACGAACATCCTGAAGCTCGGCCCGCTGCCCTTGCCGAATCCGACGATGTTCCGCCGGAACCGCCTGACGTCGTCGAGACGTCCCATGCGGCCGGCGATGTCCTCCCACGTGCCGGTGCCGGACGTATTCGCCACGCCCGCGCCTTCGGTGACGACGATGCGCATGCCGTCCGCGAGCAGATCGTCGAAGCCGCGGATGTGTTTCGGATTGCCCTTCTTCACGGCGATGACGGCCGGGCGGACATAGATCGGCGTCACGTCGCACCATCGAAACACCGTGTAGGTTTCGAGCAGCCCGGCCATATCCTCTTCGGAGGTGCCCCACAGAATGTCGGCATCGGCCTGCGCCTTGCGGCTCCACGTGGGCTCCGGTCCGCCGGTCACTGCCACCTTGATGCCCGTTTCGTCAGTGAAGACCTTCGCGACTTTCGCGAATGCGGTATCGGGGCCGCCTGCGCCGTACAAGCGCACGACGCCGTCGCGCGCATCGCGCCGTATCGTCGGATCGGCCGTTTCGTGGGTGGACGCACCGCACGCGAACAGCAGTAACGCCAATGACATGGCCATGTTCTTTTTCAATGCGTTCAGCACGATGGATTCCTTTAGGTGGGTCGTTCGAGCGGGAGTCGGCTTCGATGCGCTTCGGATCGCGCTACAGCGCCAGAATCGCGCGCACGGCCTGCATCTCGTCCACGAGTTCCGCAACCGACGCATCGATGCGCGCGCGCGCCAGCGCGTCGATCTCGAGATCCGGGACGACGCGATAGCGGCCTTCGCTGCAGATCGTCGGCATCCCGAACATCAGGCCGCGCGGAATGCCATACTCGCCGCCGGACACGATGCTCATCGACACCCAGCGCCCGCCGCTGCCGCGAATCCAGTCGCGCATCTGGTCGATCGCCGCATTGGCGGCCGACGCCGCCGACGAGGCGCCGCGCGCTTCGATGATCGCCGTGCCGCGGCGCGCGACTTCGGGGATGAACGTGTCGAGATACCAGCGCTCGTCGCCGACACGCATCGGCGCGGGCTGCTGGTCGATCAGCGCGTGACGGTAGTCGGGGAACATGGTCGGCGAATGATTGCCCCACACCGCCATGCGGCTGACGGCATCGACCGTCACGCCGCATCGGGCGGCCAGCTTCGACACGGCGCGATTGTGGTCGAGACGGATCATCGCGGTCATCGCATCCGCCGGCAGGTCGGGCGCGTAGTGGCGGGCCACCCACGCGTTGGTATTGGCCGGGTTGCCGACGACGAGCACCTTCACCCGCCGGTTCGCCACTTCGTTGAGCGCCTCGCCCTGGGAGCGGAAGATGGCGGCGTTCGCGGCCAGCAGATCGCGCCGTTCCATCCCTTTGCCACGCGGGCGCGATCCGACGAGCATCGCGTAATCGGCATCGCGGAACGCGACGCGCGGATCGTCGCTGATTTCGACCGACTGCAGCAGCGGGAAGGCGCAGTCTTCCAGTTCCATCACCACGCCGCGCAGCGCGTCCAGCGCGTGCGGCAATTCCAGGAGCTGAAGGATGACGGGCTGATCGTCGCCGAGCAGATCGCCGCGGGCGATTCGAAACAGCAATGAGTAGGCGATTTGACCGGCGGCTCCGGTCACGGCGACACGGCGGGCAGGTTTGGACATGCTGGATCTCCTTCGAGGTTGGGTTCGGTGACGCGGATGGAAAGCTGCGCTGCAGCCGGCCGCGTGTTGCACGTGCCGCCGGCGGCAGCGGTTCGACGACGGGTTCAACCGAGCGCGGGCTGCGCGCGGACGACGAGACACGGGGCGTGAAACAGTTCGCCGCGGGCGAGGCCGCGCAGCGTGCGGGACAGCACGATCAACCAGAGGCTGCCGAGCAGCGCCGCCAGCGCCATCCCGAGCACGGCGAACGCGGCAAAGCCCGTGTTCCGATAGAGACTGAACGTCACGACGGTGTAGACGCCGAGCGGGAACGTGAAGCCCCACCATCCGAGATTGAACGGCAGCCCGTCGCGGGAATACCGCAGCGTGAACAGCATCGCCGTGGCGAGCCACCACAGGCCGGTGCCCCAGAGCAGCAAGCCGCCGATCACGCCGATCTCGCGCGTGACGAGCGCGGTCGCCTCGAATGCCGTGCCGGCGAACGCGTCGGGCGCGACGTGGCCGAGAGCGAGCAGGCCCAGCGCGCCCGTTCCGATCGGCCCGAGCGTCAGCCAGCTCGACGGACCGAGATCGCGATGCGGCAGCTTGTGGATCACCAACCGGAAGAACACGACCGTCAGCACGGAAAACGCGAGCGGCACCGACACGGCCCACAGCACGTAACCGGCGGCCACCAGGAAGCGCGCGGTGTGTGCGTCGACATGCGGCGCGAGGACGGCGGCGCTCGACGCCGCTACTTCAGGCGCGACGATCGGCAGCAACAACACGGCCGTGATGCGCTCGAACGCATGGTCCTGCGCGGTGAACATCATGTACGGCACGCCGACTGCGACGGCGAGCGCCAGTACCGCATCGACGCACCACAAGCCGTAGGCCAGTTGGCTCGCCGCTTCGCCCGCATGCGAGCCGGCGAACATGACCAGTCCGTTGATGATCGGCGCGAGCCCCATCGGCACGGCGCCGAGGAACATCGACTGCAGCGGGTGATGCAGCATCGGGCGGATCGTTTCCGGATAGAAGATCCAGCGTGCCAACAGCATGCCGGCAAACACCATGTAGAGCGCGCTGTCGGCCACCCACAGCGTGTGGGCTAACGCCATCTGCCCTGCGAAGTGCCACGGCAATCCGGCAAGGACGAGGAATACGATTCCGTTGCCCATCGTCATCGCGAACCAGTTCGGGGTGAACTGCCGAATCTTGTCGGCGAGATTTTGTCGGCTGTGGGCCGCCGTCGTGCCAGGCCTTGTCGGATTCATCGCTGTTCTCTCGAAAGGGATCGAATATCGACAATGTAGGTGCGTGCGAAGCATAGGGAAAATACATACTTCGCATGCTTGGCATGCTTTGTATTTATGGATCGCGGCGGGCTGGGCGAAATAGGCTGGAACGGCCCGATGTGTATCGGCAGAGTTTTGATTGGCTGCCGGGCAGCCGGTAGCCGAGCGGCGACTGGGATTTGCTGCGGTAGACGTCGACGTAGTCGAAAGAAAGCCGGCGTCGGAACGTCGCAAACACGATGGATGCGCGTACCGTCCTCAGTTGCCACGTGCGGAAGTGCGTCGCCGACGTGGGAGGCAAGCCGGCGCTCGCGCTGCGGATAACGAAGAGACCGCTTTCTTCGTCTTCACCACCCGCAGCGCGAGCGACGCGTGCCGCGGTATCCGGCGACCTCAATCGTAGAGAATCTGCACCGTGGCCGTCACGGTAAACGGACCGATCTTCGGTGTCCCCAACGACCTCAGCACCGCGCTCATCGGCACGTCGATACGCGCTTGTGTCGCCGAGAAGTTCGCAAGATCGAACGGCTCGCGCAGCGGCACCTGGCGCCCGTTGCGGTCGAGAATCTCGACGCCGAAGCCGCTGTCGGCTGACGGCAGGACGACGTTGCCCTGCACCGGATTCGGCGTGTCGAAGTACCCCTGAATCTTCACGGGCGTGTCGCATTGCCGCTTGTCCAGCGCAAGCGAGAACGGTTGAGTCGGCGTCTCCGGAGAAAAACCCGTCGGGGTCGCCTTCACTTTCCCGAAATCGACGAGGCCCGGCTCGGGCGTCACGGTCACGTCGACGACGCAGGGTGACGGCTTCAGGTTTTGCATTCCGCTCAGGGTGTACCGGAAGCTCGTGTTGCGCGCATTGATCCCCTTCACGCCGTCGAACTGGAACGCCGCATAGCTGTCCTGCGGAATCCCCACCCACGTCCCCGCCTTCCTGATGACGACCTGATACGTGATGCTGACCGGAATCCTCGGGCATCCCCCCAACTTATTAAAATCCCGACGGCTACAGGGCGGCACGACGATTCCGGTCGGCACCCCCGTGCCCGGTTGGTTGCCCGCCCCGAAATAGTCGACGCCGCGATAGCGGATACCAATCTCGAGCCCCCACGCCAGCGGGCTCTCGCCGTTCGGGTTCGCGTAGAACGAAATCGGATCGTCGAACGTCAGCGACTCGCCGCCAAGATCCTTGTAACAGTAGCCGGTGGTCGTGCGCGTCGGCGAGATCCAGATCACATAGCCGTCGGGTGCGTTGATCGGATAGGTCTGCACGGAGCCGATCGGCTGGACGAACCGGTCGACTCCGTCGCTCGTCACGCACCGGACGGCCCACGCGGATTGCGCGACGACCAGGCAGCCGAGCAGCAACATTGCGCGCGAGAACAGCCCGATGAGACGGGCACGCACGCCGCGGCGCGAAATCGCCGCGCTCATTTCGGTTGGCTCCGGCAAGCGGATGCATCGCACGCGTACCTGACGGCGGTTTCGCCGCCGGAGTCGTTGATGTGCACGACCGACAGCGTTGTCGGCAGCGGGCCTGCCACGTCGGTGGTCGCGGCCGACATCGGCGCCACCATCAGGCCACCGAACTTCAGCGGTGTCTTGCTCTCCCCGGCGAACAGCTTGACCACCGTGACGTGATACGGCGTGGGGTTGTCCAGCACGAGCCTGTGCGTCGACGGATCGAGACGCACCGTCATCGGCAGCGTCGGATCTTCGTCCGCCGCCGGCTGCAGCCCCTTCGGGCGATAGAACAGCTTCAGCTTCGAATGCAGCGCGATCTGTAGCGCGTTAACGGCATCCGTTTTCGGCGGAATCTCGCGGATGTTCAGATAGAACACCGATTCGCGATCCGTCGGCAATGCATCGCCCGGCAACCGGACGATTCGCAGCACGTTGCGCTCCGTCGGCTCGATCCGCTGCAGCGGCGGCAGCACCATGAACGGCGACGTGATCTTCTTGCCGTGCTCGTCCTCGATCCACGACTGGACGACGTACGGGTACTTCTCGCTCTTGTTTGCCACGGTCACGCTCTGCCACTGCGCATCGCCGTCGTAGATCACGCGCGTACGGTCGGGCACGACGGCCGCATGCACGGTCGCAGCCGCGATCAGCATCGTCACGCCGACGGCGGCCGCGAGCCGCATCAACGGGTTCGAATTCATCATTTATCTCCGGGAAAGTGTGTCGGGCTCGGCGCAATCGAGTGGAACCGGATCGGCGCCGAGCGTCATCGATTCAGGAAGGACGGGAAGCCGGCAGATGTCGCGGTCGACCACGCGCACCACCAGCTCGGCGTCCTTGCGTACACCGGTCAGATAGGTCACGCCGTGTTCGCCGACGATGCCGACTTCCTTGCCGGTGCGACGGTCGACCACCGATGCGCCGAACGGCGCGTCCTTGCCTGACGGCAAGCGCAGCACGACGAGCGCGTTCCGGCCGTGCGTCGTATCGAAATGCACGTAGCCGATCGCGCCGTCGGTCAGGACGACGCGCTGCACCGGGTTCGACACGGTCGTCTGCAACGACGCACGATTGGTGTTGACCCGCGCGTCGAACGTGCTGAACGGCGATACCGCGCCGATCACCGCGTAGCCGCGCGCGTCGGAACTCGCCTGCGTGCCCGAGAACGGCACGTCCGGCACGCCGTCGGTGGACAGCAGCAGGCGCGTATCGCCGTTGTAGCTGTTCGCATGCGCGGTCACGCCGTGCTGCGTCGCGACGAACGAGCCATCGAGTTCGATCGACGCGGACGTGTTCGAGCGCGTATTGGCTGCCGCCTGCACGTTCGCGATGATCGAGCTGAACTGCTTGCGCAGATTGCCGCTCGCCGATGCGGCGCCGTTGGTCGTCCCCGCGTACAGCGAATAGGAGAGTCCCTTGTCGGTGCCGCCGAGATAGCCGGCCGTCACGTTCGTGCCGCCGCCGCTGGTCGATGCGACGCTGGTCGTGACCGTCTGGCGCGAACCGAACGGAATCGTCGCCGACACGAACAGCTGGTTGCCGCTGCCGCCGCCACCGCGCGTGCGGTACGCCGACAGGTTCAGCGAGACGTTGCGCAGCGAACCGATCCGCACGGTCGTCGCGGCCGTCACGCCGATCCGCTCGTCCGACGGGCGATTCCAGTAGCTCGTATGGTCGTAGGACACGAACGTCGACACGTCCATCACGCGCTTCGCGAGGCTGATCGAGTAGCGCTGCTTGCCGGGCGCGAGGCCAGCGGCAGTCGGATCGCCGAAATACTGCGGAAACGACGTGTAGGTGCGATCGGAGAACCGATAGCCGAAAAAGCGCACAT
This sequence comes from Burkholderia sp. WP42, assembly GCF_000745665.1. Lineage (NCBI taxonomy): Bacteria > Pseudomonadati > Pseudomonadota > Betaproteobacteria > Burkholderiales > Burkholderiaceae > Burkholderia > Burkholderia sp. WP42. The sequence goes on from NZ_JQJT01000016.1 coordinate 241,091, forward strand.
CCGAATCGATCGAATCGAAGTGCTTCGAATAGTTGAAGCGATACGAGCGGCCGACGCGCGTTTCACCGCTCCACCACAGCCGGGCGCGCACCGCCGTCACGTCGGCCGACACCGCGCCGAACGCGCCGAGATTCTTGCCGACGCCGAACGCGAGCGCCGCATAACCCGACGCACCGAGCGCCCCGCCGTAGATCGTGATCTCGTGCGGCAAGCCATATGCGGCTTCCACGAAACCGAATGCGGGATCGATACCCGCGCCGCCGAACAGCCGCGGCTTGCCGACCGCCGTGCGGTAACGCAATTCACCTGCGCGCGCGAGGAACGGCACGGCCGCGCTCTGCACCGTGAAGCGCTGCTCGCTGCCGTCTTCTTCCTGCACGGTCACGTCGAGCGTGCCCTGCACGCTCGCGGAAAAGTCCTGCAACGCGAACGCACCGGCCGGCACGCGGGTCGCATACAGCACGCGCCCCTGCTGCGACACCGTCACCGTCGCGTTGGAATGCGCGACACCCGTGATCAGCGGCGCATAGCCGCGCATGCCGGGCGGCAGCATGCGGTCGTCGCTCTGCAGCGTCGCGCCGTCGAGCGCGAACGTGTCGAAGATGTCGGAATTCAGATAGCTCTGTCCGAGCGATACCGTCGAGCGAATCTGCGGAAACGCCCGGAACGCGTATAGCCGGTTGAACTGGAACGTCTTGGAGCTGCCGCCGAAGTTTGCGTTGCCGCCGGACGCGAGCTGCGCTTGATAGTCGCCGCGCAAGCGCCATGCGCCGGCATTGGCGCCGATCGTTCCATAGCTTTGCACCGTGCTCGAATGCGTGCCGTGACCGTGCGACGTGTTGCCGATCACGCGATAGTCGAGCAACGCGCCGGGGATCCCGTCGCTCCATGCGGCGGGCGGTATGTAGTCGGGGTCGCTGTATTCGAACGCAATCTGCGGAATCGCGATCCGCAGGCGCGCGGATGCGCGGTCGTGCCGCACCGATGCGCCGTCGATCGCGAGCAGGTCGATGCAGCGGCCGTCGTACGTGCGCGGCAGCGTGGCGAGCAACGTCTGCTTGAGGCCGATCTGCGCGACGAGGTCGGCCGGCACGCAAGCGACGCTGGTGCCGGGCTGGTTGCCCGGGACATAGTCGATGGCACGCGCCGCCAGCAGCCTGCCGTTGACGACCACGTCCAGCAAATAGGTGCCGGGCACCGTGTAGTCGGCGTGCGTGAACTGCGCGAGGTCGACGTCCTTCGCACCGTCGACATCCAGAAAGTCGGCGTTGAATTCGGTGGCGTGCGCGGTTTTGGCGGTCAGCAGGCAGGTGACGAGGATGCCGAGAAGGCGACGGGGGGTGTTCACATTGATCAGCCGGACGAATGCGTGGAACGGGGGGAGCCGAGCTCCCCCCAGGAGCTCCCGGCGATTACTGGTAGCGCACGGTGAAGTTGGCGACCGCGTTCGCGATACCCGGCGTGACCGCTGCGGCCGTCGCCTCATACATCGCGCCGAACGTCACGGTGTTGCCGCTCTTCGACAGCACAACCGGGGACGACTGCTCGGTGCCGTTCTTCAGGTAATCGTTCGCGCCCGCCTGCAGGCGAATGCCGACGTTGCTCGCGCTGCCGGTCGTGGCGATCAAGTCTGCGTTGGTGGCGTCGGACGCGCCCGTGAACGTGAAGAACGCGTTGGTCTGCGTCGACGTATCGCAGTCGGTGAGCACGATGTTGAAATTCTTCGCCTCCGAACGATCGCCGACCTTCTTGAACACGTGCGACGGAACCTGACCGAGCGACACGGTCTGGTCGAGCGTTTCCTGGCTGATGCCGCATGCGCCGGCGACGATCTCGCCCTGGAACCGGATCGTGCCCGGGGTCGCCGCCGCAAACGTCGATGCCGAAACTGCGGCGAGCGCCGCTGCTGCCAAAATCTTTTTCATTTTCCTATCCGTAACTTTTGTCGAATTGAATGCACGCAAAATTGCGTACGGAGCGGATTGTCTCGACCACGGATCGGCGGCGGAATCTTAGTAGTGAGAAATGCGATGGGAGGTATCGCGAACGGTCTGGTGCTCGCGAAATGCGTGCGCTGAGGGCTGCGTTTGGCCGCGTTTTGGACCGTGGCCAACGAGACATCGAATTTGGTCGATCACATCGCGGCCGAGAGAGCCGCACTCGTGTTCGGCGCATGGATTCGTATGGGTCAGACGGGATGAGTATCGGATGCGTCGAACAGTTGGCGACGGCAGTCGGCGAATTATCGACAACCATCGGTATGGCAGTACGGCGGTCAATGCGAACGCCACGATCGCGGCCGAGCGGCTTCGGCGCGATCGCGTCCGGACGATGCGCAATCGCGGTCGGCCAGCACGCGAGCGACACGGCAAGCGACCTCCCTGCACTCGGCACGAATGCGAGGGCAACCGGCACGCGTAAAGTCGCGCGCCGCGGCGCTGCAATTCCTTACATCAATAGGCGAGGAGCAGCCCCATTCGTGGAGCCCCACCCTTCAAACCCATCCAACCCCAAATCCCACCCTTGACACCCTATCTTTCGATATATATCTTTAGATATGTTTTCCGACACATAGGACACGATCATGCGACACACCCCTTTCGATGGCGACGCCCGCTGCCGCGGCCACGGCCATCATCCCGGCCTCGAGTGGTTCGCCAGCCTGCGGCACGCGATCGGCCGTCATCGCCGCGGCCACGATCCCTTCGGCGGCGGCCCGTTCGGCGGCCGTGGCGGACGCGGCGGCTTTGGCGATTTCGGTGACGACGGCATGCCGCGCGGCCGCCAGTTCAGCTCCGACGACCTTCAACTGCTGTTGCTCGCGCTGGTCGCCGAACAACCGAGCCACGGCTACGAACTCATCAAGGCGCTCGACACGCGCTCGAACGGCTTCTACAGCCCGAGCCCCGGCATGGTCTATCCGGCGCTGACCTATCTCGAGGAAGTCGGCTTCGTCGTCTCGCAAGCAGAAGGCAACCGCAAACGCTACGCGCTGACGGACGCCGGCCGCGCGCATCTCGAGGCGCAGCGCGAACGGGTCGACACGTTGTTCGCGCGTCTCACGCACCTCGCCCGCAAGATGGAATTCATGCGGCGTGCGTTCGCCGGCGAATCGGCGGGCAGCGAAGCAGCGGACGATGCACAAGCCGGCTGGCTGCCGGAATTCGTCGCGGCTCGCTTGGCACTGAAGCGCGCGCTGCTGCACAAGAGCGCCGCCGACGCCGACGAGCAGCGTCGCATCGCAGCGATCATGCGCCGCGCGACGGCCGAAATCGAAGGCGGCAGCGGCGCGTAACCCATGCCGCACCACCACAAACCATCAGGAGCACGGATTGATACAGAACACACCGGAGCGCACCGTGACCCGCGTGCGCCATCCGCTCAAACTCCGCTTGCTGCAAGTCGTGCGCGTGCGTGCGATCACGCCGCACCTGCTGCGCGTCACGCTCGGCGGCGCCGACCTCGCGGATTTCGAATCGTCGTCGTTCGACGACCACGTGAAGGTGTTTTTCCCGCCGCCCGGCGCGGAGCGACCGGCGCTGCCGACGCTCGGCGCGAACGGCCCGGAATTCCCGGCAGGCGAGCCGAAACCGGTCGCGCGCGATTTCACGCCGCGCCGCTTCGACCGCGCCGCCTGCGAACTCGACCTGGAGTTCGTGCTGAACCATCCAGGCCCCGCATCGCAATGGGCAGCGCAGGCACGCGTCGGCCAGTGGCTCGGTATCGGCGGGCCGCGCGGCTCGTTCGTCGTGCCGACCGATTTCGACTGGCATCTGCTGATCGGCGACGACACGGCGCTGCCGGCCGTCGCACGCCGCCTCGAGGAGTTGCCGGCCGGCGCGCGCGTGGCGGTGGTGCTGGAAGTGGCCGATCGCACCGCGCAAATCGCGTTCGACACGCGTGCCGACGTGCACGAAATCTGGCGCTTTCGCGCCGAAGCCGACACAACCGACACAACCGACGGCGATGCGCTGCTGAATGCGGTGCGCGAGCTGCCGCTGCCGTCCTCCGGCGATGGATACGTGTGGGCCGCAGGCGAAGCGCAATCGATGCGCGCGGTGCGTCAGCACCTGAGCGGCGAGCGCGGGATCGACAAGTCGCGCATCCGCGCGGCCGCATACTGGAAGCGCGGCGCAGCGGCCGTGCATGAAACGCTGGAAGACTGACGCAACGGGCGCTTTCGCGCGGCGGGCTTGGCATCGGCGCCGCGGCTGGTATATATGTATGTCTGCGACGCCGCTGTCGCGCGACAGCCGCCGCAGTCCGCCCAGGAGCGCCCGGTCATGACAAAAGCAAACCCCGCTTCGCCTTTCCTTCGCCACCTGAAGATCGCCGGCTATTGCGGCCTGGCGGCCGTTGCGCTCGCGCTGTTCGTCGCGATGTGCGCGATCCTCAAGGAAAGTTCGCTCGAACGCGACGCCGCCCGACACACGGGCGAAACGCCCGAACTGCACGAAGCGGGCGGCGGCACGTCGGCGTCGGCCGACACGGCCAGGACGCCCGGTTGACGTCGGCAGCCGGCGCTTCCCGCGCGCCGCAGCCCGCTCACGGCGTGCGCTCGCGCCCCATCATGACCGCGTGCACAGCGTCGCCGATGCGTTCGAGCAGATCGACGGCCCGGTACCCGTACAGGTGCGCAGCCAGCGCGCCGGCGGTGCCCACCAGCACGCCGCCGACCATGTCGTAGGGCCAGTGAACACCCACGTACACGCGCCCCCACGCGATCGCGACGGCCATCGCGGCCATCACGAATCCGGTGAGCCGCGTCGTACCGGCCAGCAGCATGCCGGCCGCGAGGCTCCATGCAAACGTCATGTGATCGCTCGGAAACGAGCTGTCCGGCGCATGCGGAATCAGCTGCGTACCGACGCCGACCATGAACGGCCGCGGCGAAAACCAGAAATGCCCGACCACCTGCGCGAGCGCCAGCGCCACGCACGCGCCGGCGCCGGCTTCGATCGCCTGCCGCCGCGTCGGGCGCTCGCCGAAGATCCACGTCAGCAGCAGCATCGCAGGCACTGCATAAACGAGCCAGTCGGCGGCGAAAAAAGCGACGCGGGCCACCGCGGGGTGCGGCGCGGCGCCGGCATTGATGGCGTCGAACAGGGTGAGATTGAGGTTCTGCATGAATCCGGTCAGGTGTGGGCCGATGGGGAGACCGGCGCGCCGGTCGGATGCGAACGATGCTAGTGCTCACTCGCTTAAGTGATCGTTAACGCGCGGCGACGGCAGCCGAAGCGGTCCCCGCGCGCGAACGCACTTAGAACGTGCACCGCAGCAAGAGTTCACACAATTGACATATTCCCGCGCCACCTTCGCCCGCGAAGGCTCACCTACCTTCCCGTAAATACTCACCTTTTTCATATCGCGGCATCGCTGCGTGCCCCGGAAATGCGGCCATCGCGGGCGATCGCCGTGGTTCAACTCACTCATCTCAACATTTACGCCGCAACGGATCCGAAATCGGCAACAATTAATTCCCGATGCGGCATCGCACAACGGCAACGCACAGGCATACGATTTAGACCCACTCACCCCCGTAGCGCTCGACAACAAGGAGTCCGCATGAAGCCCAGCGATGTCCGATCCAAAGCGTTTGCGATGCCGTTGACCAGCCCGGCCTTTCCGATGGGCCCGTATCGTTTCGTCGACCGTGAGTTCGTGATCATCACGTACCGCACCGATCCCGAGCGCTTGCGCGCGGTCGTCCCGGAGCCGCTACAGATTGCCGAGCCGCTCGTGCATTACGAATTCATCCGCATGGCCGATTCAACCGGCTTCGGCGACTACACCGAAAGCGGCCAGGTGATTCCGGTCGAATACAACGGGCAGGCCGGCGGCTACACGCTCGCGATGTATCTCGACGATCATCCGCCGATCGCCGGCGGCCGCGAACTGTGGGGCTTTCCGAAGAAACTCGCGTCGCCGACGCTGCACGTGAACACCGATCACATCCTGGGCACGCTCGACTACGGCAAGGTGCGCGTCGCGACCGGCACGATGGGCTACAAGCACAAGGAACTCGACCTCGACGAGCAGATGAAGCGTCTCGCCGGCCCGAACTTCCTGCTGAAGATCATCCCGCACGTCGACGGCTCCGCGCGCGTGTGCGAACTGGTGCGCTACTACCTGCAGGACATCAAGATGAAAGGCGCGTGGACCGGCCCCGCGTCGCTCGAGCTGGCGCCGCACGCGCTGGCGCCGGTGGCCGACCTGCCGGTGCTCGAGATCGTCGAGGCCCGCCACATCGTCGCCGATCTGACGCTCGGGCTCGGCGAAGTCGTCTACGATTATCTGGCTCAGTAACCAGCACGTCCCAGGGGCCTCCCCTGTCCATCCTTCACCACGGGAAATTCGAAATGAGCAACCTGAATGGCAAGACCGCAGTCGTCACGGGCGCCGCGAGCGGCATCGGCAAGGAAATCGCGCTGGAGCTGGCGAAGGCCGGCGCGGCCGTCGCGATCGCCGACCTGAACCAGGACGGCGCGAACGCGGTGGCCGATGAGATCAACAAGGCCGGCGGCAAGGCGATCGGCGTCGCGATGGACGTCACCAACGAGGACGCGGTGAACAGCGGCATCGACAAGGTCGCCGAGACGTTCGGCTCGGTCGACATCCTGGTGTCGAACGCGGGCAT